>JAKCDN010000251.1 GCA_021841795.1 Acidobacteriota bacterium
AGGCCTGCGCATTGAGCTGCTCGAAGGTAAAAACGGCACCTTCTATCAGAGCGGCAGCGCCCAGCTCAGCCCCAGCGGACAGGAACTCCTCGCGCTGCTGGCATCGGAGCTCAAAACCCTGCCCAATAAACTCCTGATTGAAGGCCACACCGACGCCGCGCAATACTCCAAAGACGCTAACTACAGCAACTGGGAGCTCTCCGCCGATCGCGCCAATGCGGCGCGCCGCCTCATGCAGCAGAGCGGCGTACGCGACGATCAGGTAACGCAGGTGCGCGGTTTTGCTGATCAGATGCTTCGCGTGCCGGCCAATCCCCACGACCCCTCGAACCGGCGCATCACCATCCTGGTAAAAAACGATGACGGTGTTTCGTCCCCGCAGCTAAAACATGCCCAGGTCGTCGAAGGCGCGTCTGGACCACCACCTTCCGCAAGCCCCTCTGCGCCTGATCCGCCCGCATTGCAAGCCGGCGCGCCCGCCAAGCCCGCTGGGCCGCCCGCGCAAAGCCCTGCAAAATCGGGCATGTTGGGCAAGCTCAAGAGCCTGTTGCCCGGACCGAAGAAGTAAATCACGCCACGTCCTGTCCGCTCTTCGCGCTGCCGTAAGATGCGCCTCCGGCGGCGCGACGCGCCGCTCTGTCATGGTGTACTCTGGTCTCCGGAGTAGCAAACGTTTACCGGAGGAAAGTTCCATGGCGATCGTAGCCGGCGTCGACTTTGGCACTCTGAGTGTCCGCGTCACTCTCGTTGACAGCAAAAAAGGGCCTGTCGCTACAGCTTCAGCCTCCTACCCGCTGCATCGCCGTCGTGAAGATCCCAATTACGCCACGCAATCCCACGTTGACCAGATGGCAGCTCTGGCCGCGGCGACAAAGGACGTGCTCCAATCCAGCGGCGTCAACGGCGCGGATGTTGCCGCCATCGCTCTCGATACCACCGGCTCCAGCGTGATTCCGCTTGGCGACGGCCTGCAGCCCCTTGACGAGTACTATCTCTGGTGCGATCATCGCGCCTTCGCCGAAGCCGAAGAGATCACGCACAAAGCCCACCAGCTCGGCTTCGAAGGCATCCAGTGGTGCGGTGGCGTCTACTCCCACGAATGGGGCTTCGCCAAGCTCTTGCATTGGCTGCGTTCGAACCCGCAAAAACGGGAAAAACTCGTCACCGCGCTCGAACACTGCGACATGGTTGCGGCCACGCTCTCCGGTGTCACTGCGGTGAGCGACCTCAAGCGCAGCGTCTGCGCCATGGGCCACAAGTGGATGTGGAATCCCCGCTGGGGCGGTCTGCCGCCGGAGGAATTCCTCGTCGCTGTTGATCCGCTCTTCAAAGGTGTGCGCGCCAAGCTGGGTGGCGAATACCTCACCAGCAATCGCGTTGCCGGCCATCTGTCGCCCAAATGGGCTGCGGAACTTGGCCTTCGCGCAGGCATTCCCATTCCCGTCGGCGCCTTCGATGCGCACTGGGATGCGATCGGCGCTAACATCCGCGAGGGCGACGTGGTCAATGTCGTTGGCACCTCCACCTGCATCATCGCCATTGCGCAACAAGCCGAGCTGATTCCTGGAGTTTGCGGTGTAGTGCCGGGCAGTGTGCATCCGCAATACACCGGCATTGAGGCCGGGCTTTCGGCCGTGGGAGACATCTTTGACGCTATTGCCAAGCGCGCGAACACCACAGTAGCTGCGCTTTCCGCAGGCCTCGATGCTTGGCGAGCCGGTCAGACGGGGCTTCTGCGGCTGAGCTGGGATAACGGCGACCGTACTGTGCTGGTGAATCCTGAGTTGGGAGGAGTGACACTGGGTTGGAATCTGGTGCACACCGCGCAGGACGAGCTCTTCGCCGCTATTGAGGGCACTGCATTCCATACCCGCATCATCCTGGAGCGCATGGCTCAACATGGCGTCCGCATCGACCGCATCATCAATGCCGGCGGTATTCCGCAAAAGAACGAGATTCTCAACCGCATCTACGCAAATGTGCTGAACAAGACGGTCCTCGTGCCCGCCGGCATTCCTACCAGCCTGGGCTCGGGAATCTTCGCGCTTGTCGCCGCCGGTGTCTTTGCAACCATCGAAGAAGCCCAGGCTGCGGTCTGCCTCCCTTTTCGTACCGTCGCTCCCGATCCCCAGGCCGCGGCTGTCTACGAGCAACTCTACTCGCATTATCGCGATGCCTACTTTGCCTTGGGAAAGCGTGACGCAGCGCCCGCGGCCCTCGGCAAAATATTGCCGGAGTTGCGTCGAATCGCCGCGCAGGTGCAAAAAAACAACGTTTAAGCCGATCGTCCTAAGCTGCGTGCGGTCGTCCCTTCCTGCGCCGTCTCTCGCTGCGCGGGAATTTTCCTCGGCTCTCCACTCCGATGCTATTTTTCTCTCGCTCCTTTTTCTGCGCATGGCGCCGGTTAGAGAGATTTGATTCGCTTCGTCATCGCCGATCATGCGCCGCAATAGTCACGGATCCAGACGTCATCTTGCCTCCGCACAGCAGCTTGGCCGATGCAGTCCCGGGTGCAATCGGATCGATCGGCTGGATCATGGCCGTCAAGCTCGAACCGCGCCCTGACAGGCGGGCGCGTTGCCCCTGTCTCTGGCTCCCGTGGTTATTCCGCGCCAGCTTGCGAATCCTCCACGCCCGGTATACCTTTGAGTTCACAAGCCAAATCGCCCGGTGACGTGTGTCCTCCATCTGCCCGCGTTCTCTTTCGATCTTCCTCTTTGTCGTTTTCGTTGCCTCCATCGTTCCCTTTTCCGGGCGCGCACAATCGCTGCCTGAAGCTCCTGCCGCCGCGTCTGCAGACGATCCGTGGAACGCGGCCGCCCTTTCTGCCGATCCGAAGACTCTATACGCGGCCGCATCTGCCGTGCCCGTCCCCGATGGCGCCAACATCGTGGAACTTTCCGAAGACGAGCATTTTACCTTCGACGGTGCCGGACGAATGGTGCACGAGGGGCACTACATCTATAAGGTGATCACACAGAAAGGCGCCGAGGAGTGGGATTCTTTCTCTGTCGGTTGGGAGCCGTGGCTGGAATCCCGGCCCGTCATCCGCGCCCGCGTCATTGCTCCTGATTTCACGGTCCATGTGCTTGACCCCGCCACCATCAATGAGGCGCCGGCCCGCGGCGGAGACTACAAGATCTACAGCGACGACAAGCGGCTCCGTGCGCCGCTGCCCGCCATCGCGCCTGGCGTGGTGGTCGAGGAAGATTACAGCATCGCAGAAACCGAGCCGCTCTTCACCGCTGGCCGCGTAGGCCGCGTTGTTCTCGGTCAGGAAGACGTTCCCGTGGCCCACTGCCGCGTGGTCTTCGACTACCCTGCCGCACTGCCGCTTCGCACCAATCTGCTTCTGCTCCCTGGCCTCAATCCGCTGCGCACCGAGACTGCCGGACGGGTCACACTCTCCTTCGTTGCCGGCCCATTCGGCGCTATCGATGCCAACGAGCCCTTTGCTCCTCCCGAAGTGATCCGCTTCCCCGCCGTCGAGTTCTCCACCGCGACATCGTGGCAAGCCGTGGCCGCCGACTACAGCAGGATTGTCGATAGCCGCAGCAGCTCGCCCGCCGTCAAAGCCGCCGTGGCGCCGCTGATCGCGCACAAAAGGTCCGTGGCGGAAAAAGAAGCCGCCATCGTCGACTTCCTCGACCGTGAAGTTCGCTACACCGGCATTGAATTTGGCGAGGCTGCCATCGTTCCGCACGATCCGGCGGAGACGCTCGCCAAAAAATACGGCGACTGCAAAGATAAGGCAACCCTGCTCGTGGCCATGCTGCGCGCCGCGGGAATCCCCGCGTACGTGGCCCTTCTTAATGCCGAGTCGCACATGGATGTGCCCGCCGACCTGCCGGGTATGGGCATGTTTGATCACGCCATTGTTTACGTGCCCGGCAAGAATTCGATCTCCCATCTCGCGGAAAATAGCGGCTCCGCGGGTGCTGCGGGTCTCTGGATCGACGCCACGGACCGCTACGCGCCGCTGGGTCAGTTGCCCTTGGGCGATCAGGACCGCCTGGCGCTGATCGCAAGCGACGCCACGACTGCCCTGGTCAAAATTCCTGAAGCTCCATCGCGAGAAAATGGCCTGGCGGAGACCCGCGAGTTGACGCTGGCCGATAACGGCCCGGCAAGCATCGTTGAGGTTACCCAGCCCAAAGGCATCTTTGATTCCGCCTTCCGCGCTCTTTACGCCGACAAGCCCGACAGCGAAACCCGCGACGGATTGCGCGGCTACATGCAATCGGAGTACGTTTGCGACGACCTCACCAGAGTCGAGCGCACCGACCCTGCCGACCTTTCTCAACCCTTCCGGCTAACCATTGCGTGTGACAAGGCCAAGCGGGCGTATACCGCACTTGAGAGCGCGCAGGCCGCCATTCGCGTCGATCGCCTCTTCCAGTTTTTGCCCGACGAACTCAAGCAGAAAGACGACACCGACCAGAAGAAGGCCTCCGATTCTGATAAGCCCCAAAAGCCGCGCACCGACGACTGGTGGTTGCCTGTCGCGTTTGCCGACGAGTGGAACTATCGCATCGTTCCTCCCGCAGGATTCATTCCCAGAACCCTGCCCAGAGACGCAACGATCTCGCTGGGCCCGGCTGTACTCACCGAGGAGTTTACCGCGGATAAAGACGGTGTAGTGCACGCGCGCCTGGCCTTCGACACCGTCAAGCGTCGCTATACCGTAGCTGAGGCCGCGGCACTGCGCAATGAGGTGGCTGATCTGGTCAACGGTCCGCCCATTCTCGTCGACTTCGAGCCCCGGGGTGCAACCTTGCTGCGCGAAGGCAAGGTGAAGGATGCGCTCGCCAGCTATCGCGCGCTGGTTGCTCTCAATCCCAATGCCGCGGTGCATCATCTTCAAGTTGCCAACGTACTTCTCCAGGCCGGTATGGGTGAGGCGGCTCGCAATGAGGCGCAGCTCGCCGTCAAGCTCGATCCAAAATCTGCGCTTGCCGA
>JAKCDN010000252.1 GCA_021841795.1 Acidobacteriota bacterium
CGAAGTCGTCCGCTTCGGATCAGACAAGCTCCGCGTCGAAAAACAGATCGATCCCCAGACCCTCGACGTGCTCGTGCCCAGCATCCTCCTCCAGCCGCTGATTGAGAACAGCATCAAGCACGGCCTTGAGCCGCGCCTCCACGGCGGCACCGTCACCCTGAGCAGTTGTTTCAAGGATGGTCGCGTCTGTATTGAAGTCGCCGACGACGGCATAGGCATCAGCGCCCGCTCCGGCACATCTCTCCGCCGCACCGGAGCCGGCATCGGTATGAAGAACGTGCAGGAACGTCTCGAAGTCCTCTACGGCAATCAGGCCCGCTTCACCATCGTCTCCAACCCCGGCCGCGGCACCCGTGTGTCCATTGAGATCCCCGTCAGCCTGAACAGCGCGTCGTAGGCCGGCGCCGTTCCAGCCCGGCGGCTACATGCTTCCATCCACCGTGCCGCCGGGCGTGGATTCCCCATCCATTCCGGCATTCGCAACCGACGCGGGCTTCATCCAGCCCCAGTTCTCCGTGGCGGCCGGCTCGGGCGTTTCGGCCGCGGCTGCCGGCGTTGCGCCCGCTGCCGTTCTTGCCGCGGCCTGTTTCTGGCTGCGATCCACAAGCCAAAGGTTGAACTCGTCGCTGATCGAGATGCCCGGTTTGCGGAAGGCGCGATCTTCCTGCGCCAGGTATTCGCGAAACGCCTCGTGGTCCTCGGCGGTGGCCTCGGGCATGGCCTGTGGCGCCTCTGCTGCGGCCACGATCTTGCCCTTGCCGCTGAACAGCCAGTTGATCTCAAACGGTGCCAGCGCGGGAATGCACCAGCGCACGATGCCGAAGAACGGAATGTGCTCGTGCTCGTAGGCCAGGCCCACCAGAAGCCCAAGAACAGCCGTGTGCGTGAGTACGGTCATCCCGAGAGGCATCGACAGACCCTTTTCCTGCCGCGCGGTGAAAACCAGGATGGCCAGGAAAAAGTGGTAGGAGATCAGGAGCGATGCGTATTCGGCCGTTGCTCCCTCAAACAGATAGTGCCCGATGAGGGCTCCGGCGATAGCGCAAATCATACCTACTGCATACTTCACGGATTCAGCCTCCTCGCTTCGGTCTCTGCCGCAAAGGCAGATGTAAGCATCGGTTGCAGGCCCGGGCTCCGCCTCTGCTGCTGGTCCCCCGGAGGCAGATCTCAGCAGGTTGGCGGGAACTTGGAAACACTATAACCCGAGACGTGGTGAATTTGAGCCGGGATCTCATTTGTTTGCCGGGCAAGGTTACCTTCCGCGCTATCCTCATTCCATGGTCCGCTTCACTGTCCTCGCTTCGGGGTCGAGAGGGAATAGCACCGTGCTTACCGGCGGCCGCACCCGCATCCTCGTCGATGCCGGCCTCAGTTGCCGTGAAACCTTCCGGCGCATGAAGCTGGCCGGCGAAGATCCCGACACCCTCGACGCCATCATCGTCACCCACGAGCACCAGGACCACGTCAACGGCCTCGCCGTCACCGCCCGCAAGCTTGGCATCCCCGTGTACTTTACTGAGCCCACCCACCGCGCCTGGATGCGCTGGCTCTCGCCCCGCCGCCAGATGACCTATGCCCAGTGGCGTGAAGCCTGCCTGCTTCAGGCCGCCGAGCGCCGGGCCGATCCGCTCCCCGAGGCCGCCGAGAGCGACACGGAAGATCTCACGGAAGACATCGCCTCCCAGCCCGCCGCCTCTGCCGCCGCGTCCGTCTCCGCACCGCCCTCTGACACCGAACTGGCCTCTTCGCCCAGGCAGGCCCACACCTGGCTCCCCGCCGTCGAGTACTTCCAGCCCGGCCAGCCGTTCTCCATCGGTGACATCGGCGTTGACCCGTTCACCATCCCCCATGACGCCGCCGATCCCGTCGGTTTCGTCTTTTCCGCCGAAGGCATCCGCCTCGGCTTCGCCACCGACCTCGGCTACATCCCACCCAACGTCAAGGAGCAGCTCCGCGGACTGCACCTGCTCCTGCTCGAATCCAATCACGACCTCGAAATGCTCCGCGACGGTCCCTATCCCTGGTCGGTCAAGCAGCGCGTGCTCTCCCGCGTCGGCCATCTCTCCAACGACACCGCTTCGCAGTTCCTTGCCCAGGACTACGACGGCCAGGCCGCCTACATCATCCTCGGCCATCTCTCTGAAAACAATAACCATCCCGAGCTGGCCCGGGTCGCCGCCGCGCGCGCCCTCGATGGCCGCCCCAGCCTCCTCGCCAACCGCCTGTTGCTCGCCGAGCAACACCAGCCACTTTCTGCCATCCGTTTCTAATCAGAAGGGATTACAATAAGATACGGCGCAGCGGCTTCAGATCCATCCGGTGCGGTGGCCAAAGCCGGGTGCCTGGCACTTTGCTCCGTGCCGCTCGTGATTCTCATCGAGATAATCGCAACCAGCCCCCAGGTCGCGGCGTCTAATACATATGCTTCCGCTGCGGAGTTCTTCTCGGAAGCTCGGCGGTTAAACGGCATTCTTCGCAGGTGAGTCAAAATGTCAACGGCAAGAATCCAATGTACCGACCGGGTCGTAGGCGCGATTCTGGCAAGCTGGCGCTATGACATCTCCGGCATCTCGCCTGAAATGCGTCGGGACTACGAGAGTCACTTCGCCGAATGTGCCCGCTGCCGCGCCAGGCAAAACTTCCACCGCTCCCTCGACGTGACCCTCGCCGTCCTTACATCGCTCGCGGCCCTTTTCTTTCTCTTCGCCCTGGCGGTCCTCAAGCACATTCGTCCCCTCGAGCACGTCGCCTTTAATGTCTTCGGCCTCGACGTGGAGGATACCTACCACATGCTCATCTCCGCCGGCGTCGCCGGGCTCGTCTTCTCCGTCATCGCGCTGGCCCTCGTGCTCATGGCCACTCCTGCGCCCTCTTACCTTGGCGGCATTGCCGCCGAGCACGCCCGCTCTATCGAGGAACACCTGCCCGAGTCCCTCAAGTCTTTCCGCCCCCGATAAGCGGGCCCCTGGCAAAAAACGCCAATGCCTCCCGTCTCGGTCGGCATTGGCGTTTTTTGTCTCTGCGCTTCTTACTTCCCCTGCGGCGCCCGCAGATCCCCGCCCGTCATCTCCTTCGGCAGACCCAGGTTCAGCAGGTTCAGCAGCGTCGGCGCTATATCCCGCAGCGAGCCGTCGCTGCGCAGCCGGTATTGGCTCGCATCTTCGCCAATGTAGATGAACGGCACGGGATTCGTCGTATGCGCCGTATGCGGCCCGCCCGTCGCCGGATCCACCATCAGCTCCGCATTCCCGTGGTCCGCGCTGATCAGCCAGTTCCCGTTCCGCTCCCTGATCGCCTTGTAGATCCGCTCCAGTTGCGCGTCCACCGCCTCGACCGCCTTGATCGTCGGCTCCAGTTTGCCGGAGTGACCCACCATGTCGGCGTTGGCAAAGTTCGCCACCACCAGGTCGAACGCCGTATCGTTCACCGCCTTCACGATCGTGTCGCCGATCGCCTCCGCCCGCATCTCCGGCGCCAGATCGTAGGTCGCCACCTTCAATGAAGGAATCAGCGCCCGGTCTTCGCCCGCGAACGGCGTCTCGATCCCGCCGTTGAAGAAATACGTCACGTGCGCAAACTTCTCCGTCTCCGCCACCCGCAGGTTCCGCAGTTGATGCGCCGCCAGCACATTGGCCAGAATGTTATCCAGCGACTCCGGCGGAATAATCACCGGCAGCTCGTACAGCTTGTCGTACTGCGTCATGCACAGGTAGTGCAGACCCTTCGGAATCTCCCGCCGCGGAATCGTCTCGTCCAGCGACTCCCACGCATCCAGGTTGCGTCCGCCCTCCTTGTTCAGGCCGCTCTCCCGCGCCAGCACCCGCGTAATCTGGCGCGCGCGATCGGCGCGGAAGTTGAAGTTGATGCACACATCCTCGTCCCGGATCACGCCCGCCGCCTTGCCCGACCCATCCGTCACCACGAACGGCGCCAGAAACTCGTCCGTCATCCCGCCGTTGTAGCACTCCCTGATGCGGGCTTCGACGCGTGCCCCGGCGCCGGGATACGCGCCGCCCTCCGCCTTGCCCGTCACCATCGCGTCAAATGCCTTGCGCTCGCGCTCCCAGCGCTTGTCGCGGTCCATGGCGTAGTAGCGTCCGCTCACACTGGCCAGCTTGCCCACCCCGTACTCGCGCATCTTCTGTTCCAGTTGCGCAATGTAGCCCGCACCCGAGGTCGGCAGCGTGTCCCGCCCGTCCATGAACGCGTGCACAAACACCCGCTCCAGACCCAGCTCCCGCGCCGTCCGCAGCAGCGCATACAGATGTTCCTGGTGCGAGTGCACGCCGCCGTCAGATACCAGGCCGAACAGGTGCAGTTGCCGCCCCTGCTCCCGCGCCCGCTCCATCGCCTGCACGATCGCCGGGGTCTTGCTGAACTCTCCGGCCGCGATCAGCGCGTCGATGCGCGTAATGTCCATCTGCACAACCCGGCCCGCGCCGATGTTCAGGTGTCCCACCTCGCTGTTGCCCATCTGCCCATCCGGAAGCCCCACAAAATGCTCTGAGGCGCGGATCAGCGTGTTCGGAAACTCCCGCAGCAGCTTGTCGTAGGCGGGCTTGCGGGCCAGCGCAATGGCATTGTTGGCGGTTTCGGCGCGGTAGCCCCATCCATCCAGGATGGTCAGTACAAGTGGACGCTTGGACACGAAAAATACCTCATTTTCGATGATGGTCGATCCCTCTCAGAATAAACTGCCGGGCGAGCCCTCACGATGTGCGCGCGGCCACATCGCCAGGCGGATCGACCCTGCCTGGCCCCATCGGCAGTGCTTCCGCCTCGCGCCCTGCAGCGGCCGTCCTCCTGTCCGATTGCCGCGCGCGCCGTTCCCCCTCCGCCGCGCGTTTACACTGGAACCACAGTCCGCTTCCAGCCTTCGGGCGCCCTGCGCGTAACGGATCGTCGTCCCTCCGGCCAGGGCCTGGGGCAACGGCAACCCCGCAAGCCTCCGTTG
>JAKCDN010000253.1 GCA_021841795.1 Acidobacteriota bacterium
CATGCTGAGGGTGAAGATGCTGCCCACAACGCCGTTGGCAAGGTAAAACGCGCGCAGAGGCACAAGCCTGGCGACGACGGGGAAGAGCGCGCAGCCGATGATGCCGGGAAGGAAGGCGCCGATGCCGCCCGCGATGCTGATGGCTTCGGCGGAGGCGTGAAAGTCGCCGCCGAGACCGCCGAGCAGATTGGTGAGCGCGAACGAGCTGCAGGGCGAAAGGAAGAGCAGCAGTACGATCACCACTTCGCGGCGGCGGAGGAGAGCGAAGACTTCGCGATTGAACTGCGCGAAGCTTTCGCCGGCCAGGCGGCCGTCGGGGCCGGGAGCGGGAATGAAGGCGAAGATGGTGGCGGGCAGGAAGACCAGCACGCCGACGACGATTGCGGCCAGAACCATGGGGAGATGGCGAACGACCTGTCCGCCCAGCATGGAAGTGACTCCGAGGCCGGAGATCAGCGCGATATTGATCCATTTGCTGAGGCGGTTCTTGTCTTTGTGGTCAGTGATGTTTGCGAACCAGCCTCCCAGTGCCGCGCTGGAGAGGTTGGCGGCCGCCGTGGCCGCAACCATGGCGATTTCGAGCGGCAACAGGTGATGCAGGCTCAGAATCGCCGCCGCGGTGAAGGCGGCGGACACAGCCGCCAGCACGGACGCATACCCACGGCGGCTGAAGCGCACGTCGAGCATGGGCGCGAAGAAAACGCACCAGAAGTTCGAGGAAAACGCCACCGCCGTCAGGGCGGCGATGCGCGGCTCGGGAACGTGCTCGGCGGCCAGCAGTTGGGGCAGCGCAAAGAGCACAATGCCATTGCTGAACCCCATAGTGGCGTTGCTCATGCCCATGAGCCAGATGGGTAGAGTTGTACGATTCAAGCGCACCTCCGGGCTGCTCGGACGCGGCCAATGACGCGGAAGCACTCCGATGGTTGCACGGCGATTCGAGAGATGGCAATGGAAATGTGCGCAGCGGAAGTGTCCAATCGGATCGCGAGAGCCGCGCTTTATCTCCAGCCATGCCTTGCGGGCAGATGGGACGCAGCGAGGGTTCGATGGTGTATCGCCCTACCCCGTTTCAGCGCGGCGTCTTCCCTGCCGGACCAGCCGGAGCTCACGCGCGCGCCTCGCGCCGCGTCTCAGACGGCGCGCTCAACTGCCGGCGCAGGCTGCCGGCCAGGTCAGCCACCGTGCGCAGCCGCTCGGCCACGGCGGCGGGCACTCCACCCCCGCTGATCGCCAGTTGCGAATGCAGCAGCAGGCCGGCCAGCGTCGACTTCAGCTCGCTCTCGATCGCGGCGGCGGCGGCGCGGCGGGCCAGCGCCTGCTCGCGCTCGCGGCGCTGGAGCGCGGCGCGGATCTCGCGCACCAGCCGCGCCGCGCCGGAGACGGCAAAGTTGACCTGCACCGGAATTGCCAGCCCGGCCAGCGCGCAGATCTTCTCAGCCGCCGAGGGATCGCACGCCGCCAGGGTCTCGTCGATCACCACGGCCAGATACTCCCGCCGGCGCAACGCCGTCAGTGCCGTGCGGCGGCTCTCGGCCACCTCCACGTCCATCTGCAGTTGCGCTCCCACCACATCGGCGCAGTTCCGCGCGCCCTCGATTCCCGTCACCATCAGAATGCTCATGTCCAAGCCTCAGTCTTCCGTTGTCAGTGCTCTGTTGTCCGTTGAGCGGGAACAGGCGCTCCGCCGCCATCGGCAGGCGCAGGCCTGCGCGCCTCTTCGCTACTCGCCCTGCATGGGATCGGCGATGCCGTATTCCTTCAGCTTGCGATACAGCGTGGTCTTGCCGATGCCAAGCAGTCGGGCGGCCTGCAGCTTGTCGCCGTTCAGCGCGCGAATGGCGCCCAGAATGGCCTCGCGCTCCAGTTCGGCCAGCGTCTTGAGCGCCGGCGCGCCGGATGCCGGATCGCCCTCGCCTGTGACCGCCGCCGCGCGCCGCGCCTCCAGCCCGCGCTGCTGCAGTTGCGTGGGCAGATCGCCCAGGTGCAGCACCGGCCCCGAGGACATGGCGCAGGCGCGCTCGATGGCATTCTCGAGCTCGCGCACGTTGCCCGGCCAGTCGTGGCGCATCATCGTGCGCAGCACTTCGTCGGAGAGCGTGAGCTTGCGGTTGTGCTCGCGGCTGATGCGCTCGAGAAAGTGCGCCGCCAGCAGCGGAATGTCTTCACGACGGTCGCGCAACGCCGGCAGCCGCAGATTGACCACGTTCAGGCGATAGAAAAGATCCTTGCGGAAGGTGCCCTTCTCCACCATGGCCGCCAGATCGCGGTTGGTGGCGGCGACGATGCGCGCCTTGATGGGCACGCGATGCGTGGCTCCCACCGGCCGCACCTCCTTCTCCTGCAGGGCGCGCAGCAGCTTGGCCTGGAGATCGAGCGAGAGCTCGCCGATCTCGTCCAGAAAGACCGTTCCGTCTCCGGCCGAGACCAGCAGGCCGTCCTTGGAGCGATTGGCTCCCGTGAAAGCGCCGCGCACATAGCCGAAGAGCTCGCTTTCGATCAGCGTGGGCACGATGGAGCCGCAGTCAACGGGCAGAAACGGTTTCTCGGCGTTGGGCCCGTAGGCGTGGATGGTGCGGGCCACCAGCTCCTTGCCCGTGCCGCTCTCGCCCAGGATCAGCACCGGGTGCGTGCTCTGGGCAACCTTCGAGAGGATGCGGTAGATCTTCTCCATCTCCGGCGAGCGGCCGATCATGGCCCCGAGGCCTTCGGAGAGGCGCAGCCGCTCGCGCAGCTGGCGCGTCGCGGTGTCGGTTGCATGACTCTGCGCGGCGCGGTCGAGGACGGTCGAGAGCTCATCCATCGCGAACGGCTTGGTCAGATAGTCGGCGGCCCCGCAGCGCATGGCTTCGACGGCTGCGTTCACCGAGCTGGTGGCCGTCATGGCGATCACCGAGGTGTCCGGATAGAGCAGCTTCACCTCCGCGACCAGCTCCAGGCCTTCGTTGGAGCCCGCGGGAAGATTTACCAGCAGGATATCGGCGGTGTGGCCGCGCAGCAGACTCCGCGCCTGGGCCAGATCGCCCGTGCTCTCGACGGCGTAGCCAAGACTGGCTGCGATCTCCGCGCAGGCCGAACGAACCGCCGCGTCGGCATCGACCACCAGTAGGTGCAGCCGAACCGCCGGCTCGGCGAGTTGTGGAATGAACTCCATGGCCCGTGTGTCGAAGACTGTTTCCAGCATTGTAGTCGCCTCATGCCTGGGTTGGAACATCGTTGATTGCGCGCTCAGGGCTCCGGGCCCCGCGGTTAAACCCTCGCCGGGTGACGCGGTGCCTCTCGCTCTCAGCCTGTGGCGCCGGATTCCCGCCACCATCGGCGGCCCCGGCTTATGGTTTCGGGCCGGACAGCGCCGGGTGCAGCCGCGGCGCAAGCAATCGCCGGTCTCCCGGCTCCCTCGCTCCCGCCGGCCCTCGTTTCTCTGCCTTGCCCTGGTCTCTGGCCGCAGCCTCCGGCTCGCGGCTCCCGGCCTTGCGCACCGGCAGCTCGAGGGTCAGGCGAGCGCCGCATTGCGGCCGGTTGGCGGCCGCAATGCGGCCTCCGGCGCCCTCCACAATGGAGCGCACGATGGCCAGCCCCAGCCCGCGGTGGCTCTGCGGCCAGCCGTGAGCCAGCGTCTCTCTCGTCCGCGTGCTGTAGCCGGCGGTAAAGATCCTCTCCAGGCACGGCTCGGGGATGCCCGGACCGTTGTCTTCCACCGTGAGCTGCACGCAGGGCGCGGCGCCGCGCGCGCGGCTGCCGGCTTCGAGCCCGATGTGAATGCGCCCGCCCGCGGGCATGGCCTCGGAGGCGTTCTTCACCAGGTTGACCAGCAGCCGGGTCAGATCCTCGCCGGTCAGCCGCACCGCCTGCGCGCCTCCTGCGGCGGCCATGGTCAGCGCAACCGCCGGTCCAGCCAGCGCCGCCAGCAGATTGCGATTGGCCATCAGCTCCACGGCCAGGTTCGTGACCGGAACGGCGGGCAGCAGATCGCAGCGGCGCCGGTGCCGGGCCGCGCGCGCGGCGCCTGCCGCCGTTCCCATCCCGGCGTCGTCTCCGGCGGCAACGCCCGTGTTCTCCCGCGCCTCAAAGCCGCGATTGGAGCCGGCGGCAGCCAGCGCGCTTCCCTCGTCGGTCCGGGCGGGCTGCGGCGATGCAAGCCTCTCCACCAGCCGGCGGCTGGCGGTGGCTACCTGCCGCAGCTCACCGGCGTAGTGGGCAAATGCAGGAGCCAGCACCCCCGGCTCATCCAGCAGGTCGCAGTAGAGCCCCAGCGCGGTCACCATGTTGCGCACGTCATGAGCCAGCGCGGCCAGCTCTGCGCCCCGCCCGCGCATCCCGCCCCGGGGCTCCATCGCCCTGCCGGCCCGCGGCCGTCCCGCCTCGCTCCATGCCCGCGCGGCGCTCTCCCGTGCGCTGGCCTGTTCCGTCGATTGCATTGCGCGATCCTTTCTTGCCCTGCGGCCCACTCTCACCCTGCGGCTGGCGATGGGCGCGCGGCTCCCGGTCCCCAAATCTGCCGCCGTTCCGTTCCTTTGTCCCGATCTCGTCGTGCTTCCCGTTTCCGTTCCAGCCCGTGTTGCTTGTCCTGTTTCTATACACGTCGCGTGCCAAACCTGAACCCAACCTCTAAGCTCCTGATAAGGGGAGAGATGGCCGCAACCCACCGCGGCAGCCATCCGGCACGCAGGCGATACCGCCGTTCCAGAACGGGAAGAAAGACCCGTCATCCAACACGACAACGCTATTTACTTCAATCACTTAACCCAGCATTCCCATTCCGGAGCCTGAAGATCCCGGAATTCCCGTTGCGGGACCGCCGCCCGCCCACACCGGACCGCTGCGCCGTACAATCCCTCTATGCACGCCAGCACTCCTTCACTCCGTCCCGGCGGCCGCGCCCCCGGCGTCCTTCGTCCTCTCACGCTTACGCCCCATTACGTCCAGACCGCCGAAGGCTCGGTGCTGGT
>JAKCDN010000254.1 GCA_021841795.1 Acidobacteriota bacterium
CCTCGAGCCAGCTCCCGATAGAGACGAAGGGCCACGGCGGCGCGGCGCGCCCTCGAGTCGGGCTGCGGATGATCCGATGGCACCGAATGGGTGCCGGGCGTTTCGAGCGGTGCGGTCCGGGCAGTTGCAATATCCTGCGCGCGAGCCGTGCCGATCGAGCCGCCAGGAGATCCCGGGAAGATCAGAGTGGCGAGCACGGCGCCAAGGAAAAGGGGGATGGGGGCTGCTTTCATGTGCGAACTCATCGTTTGAGGTTCATCGGGCAGCAGCAAGGCGCTCCTCGGAAGCGCGAAGATGGCCGCGGCGGCGAGCCCCGGCAGGGAGGGTTTCCCCGAATTCGAGCCTGGCGTTCAAGGTTGCTCCAAACCATCTTGCCTGCATGAACTAAGAAGACGGACCGCTTGTCGCTTTTTTCCGGGACCGCCCTCTCGAGCCGTCCGCGGGCACTCGGCTTCACGGCGCCGGCCTCCCACAGGCAACGCATTTGCGGCGCGCCGAGCATCGTGGCGCCGGCATGTCCCACCCTCTATGCCGTGATTACGGGGCGAGCGACGGTCCGTGCAGACGACGAGTGTCCGCCACCTCACTCCACTTGGACCAGTTGGTGGACTTGCAATTGCAATCCCCTGCACCGCAGCACAGATCGCAGCTCCTTCCGTAAGGATCGCAACAGCTGCCCTTGCAGCGCGGACACACTTCCGTGCCCTTGCATTGCCCACACATGACGTACTGCTGCCGTTCGTCGAAGCCGCAGACCTCGCAGCGATGCTCGCGCCAGGCACCCGGCTCTGTCGTCGCACCATGCCGCTGCCACTGCGTGAACTGGTGTCGCACATATTCGCCGCGCCAGCCGCAGCGGCTGCAGACGTCGACGGACTTCAGACAGGGTGGATGCCCGGGCGAAAGCGCGACCGGCACGCCGTCGTGACGATCCGTGACGCCGCACCACGAGCATTTCCTGCACACGGAATCGTCAGGCCGCCCGAGCGGCAACCACGCGTGGGGCCGCTCCTGATCGCAAAGCGCGCAGCGACAGGATTTCACGTTCCCCCAGCGATGACCGTTGTGGTCCCGGACGTACCAATCGTGCCCCCGGATGGCACAGACCAGGGACCAGAAAATCCCGCGCGAGCGCACTGTATCCTCCCCGTCAAATCGCTCCAGGCATCTTCCGCATAGGGTGGCGACTTAGATATGAATCAGTCCACGAATCCCGAGAGGGCTATGATCGCGACCGTCGAAACTGACGGTTGCCATGGCCACGGAGACGCAGCCGTGACGGCCAATATCGTCGAAGCGGTCGTTGCAAGCCGAAGGAACGAGATATGTTAAAGGCAACGACACTGGCGATCCGGCTGCGCACCCGTGGTCGCAGGCGATATCGAGCGGGAAGGGGCGGTCGGCGCAGACATTCTGTCGCTTCGCATCCTGCCCGTCTCTCAGGCGCTCAAAGCCAAGTCGCGTCCATTGCCGACCACCACCAACAGACGTCACTTCGGGATTCGATCCGGGTCCAGCTGGCGCTGTCGCCGTTCTAACCGGTCTTCTGACATCACGGACCGGGGTCACTGGTCGTCCCCACGGGAACCCCGGGCGGTGCGGGTGGCATCTGCCCATTCGTGATGCAGCGGCCGGTGTTCCCATCAATGGTGAGGCAGTTCGGCGGTGCGCCGCTCGCGGTCCGGGACCTGCCCCCGCCTCCCGCGCGGGCGGGATGCATGCCGTAGCAGACTGGTTTGGCCGCATGCGGCCTGGCTGCCCGGCGGAACTTCACGGCCTGACGGAGCCTCTGACCTGCCGGGCCGGAATCACTGGTCGTGCCGACGGAAACGCCGCGCGGCGGCGGTACCATCCGCTCATGGGTGACGAACCGGCCGGTGGTCCCATCCATGCGGATGAAATTCGGCGCTACGCCGCTCGCGGTCCTGCCCCTGACCGCGGCACCCGCGCTGGCTGGATGCATGCCGTAACAGACTGGCTTGGCCGCGTGCGGCCTGGCGGCCCGAGGCGACTTGAGATCGCCGGGATTCACTGAAGGTGCCGACTGTATCGCCGGCACGAGATTGGGCGCCTTGGGCATCGGCAGCGTGTTTGGAGGCCCAGGATACCCACCCGACACTCCCGCCAGCGGATCGCCCACATCGGCGCTCGCAGGGCCGCATGCAAGGAAAAGCGCACAGGAGACGACGGCAGCGAAAACTCCGGTCACGTTCATGGGGCTTGCTCCGTTCCGAATACATTCTTCATCGAAGTGAGCTTCGCAAAAATGCGGTTCACTGTCGGATCCTCCTTGAATGCCTGGTGATACCACAGACAATCATTGCCGGCCCTCAAGTATTCTCCAGCCGCATACTCCAAAAGACAGAGGTTGCGCTGGTACGCAGGTATCCAGGGAGCCAAATTGGCGGCCTGCTCGTACTGGTCGGCCGCGAGGATGGCATCCGTTCTCGACCTCGCCTGGACCCACAAGGCATTTCCCGCGGCCGCATGTTTTTGCGCCGCCACCGGCGGGCCTGGCATCAGGTCCTCTGACATCATCAAAGGGCGAAAAATTATCCGGCGAAGTGAGGGTATGGGTTCACTTTCGTAACTCCTGAGCATCGACAATATGTCCGGCGGTGACAGCGCGTGCGGTCGGTTGTATTTGGACAATATTCCGTTCATGTTCGCAAAGGGCTGCTCGCTTTGGAGATAAAAGGACGCCAGTTGCGGAGTTTTCGGCAGATCGTCTTTCGTTGGCGGCCATTGGAGCGTAAATACAGATCTCACATCGGCATCATGCCGGAGCAGCAGCCGCACCATCGCAAGATTTCTGTTTTTATATGCTAGACTTAACGGGTCAACCCGCACTTCGTCGGCTCCGCTCCCGAAGTCCAGCAGCATCCTGACCTGCTGGATGTCGTTCGCCTTCACCGCGAGGTCCAAGGCAGATCGTCCATCCGTGCCAAGTAGATCGATGGGATCACCCGCATTGATGAGCATCTTCGCCAGATCCGGCCGGTCGCCGATGACGCTCAGCAACAGCGGATCATTCACGTTCTGCGGCTTTGCCCCATAGGCGAGCAGCAGGCGCAGCGCGCTCTGGGTGCCGGGCGGAACCTTTCCGTTCACCTCCAGACCCTTGTGCATCACGAAGGCGAGCTCATCGAGCCCGCTGTCGGGCTTCGCTCCAGCGGCAAGCAGCATCCGGACGATCGGAATGTTTCCTTTACCTCCTGGAGCCACCCACAGGTTGTACACGGCAAAGTCGAGTGCGCACCCACCGGCGACGTTCCGGATATTCGGGTCCGCTTTTGCCTTCAACAGCGCAGCCACCGCGATTTGATTCTTCGGGCGGGCGCCCTCGGCCACCGCCCATTGCAGCGCTGTGTCGCCAACAGATGACTGGGCATTGACGTCAGCACCCGCCTGGATCAGCGCTTCCAGCGCGCGCGTATTGGTCGGGGCCCGGGCCGCAAACATCAAGGGGGTAAGCTTATCGCGGTTGATGACCGTGCCGGGGTCCGCATGGTAGTGAAGCAGCATGAGCACAATGTCCCAACGCACGCCTTTTTTGCTGGAGAGTGCCCACCTGATTGGGGCCAGCCCGTTGAAGCGCGCGTTCGGGTCCGCTCCATGTTGCAGCAGATAGGTCACCCGGGTCAGATCGCCCTGATACGCGGCCGCGCACAGGCTGCAGCCGAAGGTCTCCGTGACTTTCACCGGTCGGAGCGTGCTTTCGGTCGAGGTCGCGCATCCCTGCAGCAGAACCGGGAGTGCAGCCACGGCGGCTATGAGACACCTGCGTACGCTTCCGCCTCTCCCCTTCTGGAACGTCTTTCGTGAAGCAATCTTTTCAATCTGGATCATGAGCCGATTCCTCGAGCACAGCGAGCATTAAGGTTGGGGAGCCAAAGCTCCCGTCACTCCACTCCCACCAACCTGACGAGCAGGGGCCCGCGGGGGTCGAACACCAGCAGACCGCCGCCCTGCCAGCGCAGAGTGCCGCCGACGCCGGCAGCCACCACAGCCACGCGGCGGTCGTTGATTCTGAAGATGCGGCGGCCATCGGAGACGAATATCGCCTTGCCATCAGGGTCGGCGGCGAGCGCGGTCAGGGTTCCCTTGGGCTCGCCGGCAACCAGGCGCATTTCGCCATGCTCGACCAGGAACAGCGCACCGTCGATCACCACCAGGACGTGATTTGCCGTCTCGGCGGCGGCAGTGATCGGTTTGGGCGACTGCAGCACGAGAGACACCTTGCGGCCCGGACGGATGGTGTAGAGGCCCCAGGTGCCCTTATCCTCCTGGCCGAACAGCAGCAGCGAATCCCCATTGCCCGGCACCAGGGTCATACCGACGCCTGGCAGGCGGAACAGCGGCTCGAATTGGCCGTGGGCGTCGAGGAACACCAACTCCCGGCCCCGCACCCCCATCAGGAGCCCTTCGGGCGTGAAGGTGAAGCACCCCAGGGCGGTTACGCCGGTAGCGCGGGCCTTGCCGCCGCCGACCAGCCAAAGCCCCATGGCGTTGCCAACCACGGCGGCACCGTCCGGAGTCACGGCAACGCACGGACCTAGATGCCTTAGCCCCGCCGACCTCGCCGATCCTGGGTTGAGTACCACCTGGACCTCCCGTCCAAGCGGCACCCTGGCATGGGCGGCCGGGGCCGCTGTCAAGGCCACCAGCGCGGTCAGTATCATGGATGCAAGAGCGCCCCGCGAGTTCATGGTGCATCCTTCCCGGCCTGGGCGGGAGCCCATATCCCGATGATCCGCTTCATGTCAGGCATCCACCTCGGTGCGGCTTGCGCGGCCTCTTCGGTATCCGCCGCAGTCTTCGGGAAGATGGCCGAGAACAGGGTACTCCCCGAACGCTGAGCGCCAGCCGGTTCATTGCCCTGCCCGCCGCCCACGTTGAACAGAGTCAGTACGGCCTTGACGGTGATT
>JAKCDN010000255.1 GCA_021841795.1 Acidobacteriota bacterium
CCGGAATCTCCCTTTGATAGATTACGCGCTGCGGTGGGGGCAGGAAAATGGCGGTGCGCGGTTGGCGACCGCGCGCGGAGGTTTAATGCCCGGTTTTCGGCGAAGAAGAGGCGCCGGAGGGGGCCGGGTCAGCTTGCAGGGCGGGACGAATCTTGGTTTTCGAGCGCGCGCCAGAGCGCGGCCAGGTCTTCAAGGGGAAGCTCTTCGGCGCGGGCCTGGGCGGGGATACGCGCGGCGGCGAGCGCAGCGGCGGCTGCGGCTGCCTGGAGGCCGGCGGCGCGCAGGTTATTGGCGAGGGTTTTGCGTTTTTGCGCAAAAGCGTGGCGGAGAAAGCGGAGGAAGCGGTCCTGGTGGACCTGAAGCTGGTCAAAGCGGGGGGCAAAGCGCCAGCGAAAGACCGTGGAGTGCACTTTGGGCGGCGGAGCGAAGGCGGCAGGCGGGAGGGTGAAGAGGGTTTCGACGGAGCCGAACATCTGGACGGTGGTCGAGAGCAGGCCGTAGTCCCGCGAGCCGGGCGCGGCGGCTACGCGGAGGGCGACTTCGCGCTGCACCATGAGGACGGCGAAGTCGAGGGAGGCGTGGCCGGCGGCGAGCTTGAGCAGGATGGGCGAGGTGATGTAGTAAGGCAGGTTGCCGGCGACGCGGAGGCGCTGGCCCGCGGCCGCGGCGGCAGCGGCGAAGTCGAAGTGGAGCACATCCTGCTCGACGACGGTTACGCGGCCGGGATCGAAGTGCGCGCGCAGGCCGGCGGCGAGATCGCGGTCGAGCTCGATGGCGAGAACGCCGCGGGCGCGCGCAGCAAGAGCGTGGGTGATAGCGCCGCGGCCGGGTCCGATTTCGACGACCGTGCGGCCGGCGAGATCGCCGAGGGCCGCGACGATCCGGTGGATGGCGACGTCGTCAACGAGGAAGTTCTGACCGAGCCTGGCTTTCTGCGGCATCTTATCCGATGGTAGACGAGGCAGGGGGACGGACGCGCCATGAGAAGCGGGGCAAAGAGCGTGACGGGCCGGAACGAAAGGCGCAGGCCGGGCGCCGCGCCCCGGCCCGGGCCGGCGGAGGCGGCGGAACGTGGTTTGCGCAGGCCTGTTTGCCCATTACACTGAGAACAGACGCAGCACAACTTTTATCCACCGGCGAGGCCTCATTGCTGATCGATTCTCATGCCCATCTGGATAGTCCGCGGTATGCGGAGGATCGCGAGGCGGTGCTGCGGCGGGCCTACGATGCGGGCGTGGGGACGGTGCTTGCAATCGGCATTGGCGAGGGTCCGGCGGAGATGCACCAGGCGCTGGACCTGTGCCGGGAGTACAACGCGCAGCGCGCGGCCGGCGCGCGCCTGCCGCGGCTTTATGCGAGCGCGGGGATCTATCCGCACAGCACGGTGGACGCCGATGAGCCGGCGCTGGCACGGCTGGACCGGCTGCTGGGAGAGCCGGAGGTGATTGCCTGCGGCGAGATCGGGCTGGACTACTACCACGAGGGGGCGGCGCGCGAGGTGCAGCGAAGGGTTCTGGTGCGGCAGCTTGAGATTGCGGCGGCGCGGAAGCGGCCGATCCTGATCCATTGCCGGGGGACCAACGAGTCAACGGATGCGTGGCAGGATCTTTTTCCGGTGCTGGAAGAGCATTGGGCGGCGACGGGGCTGGGCGGCATCATGCACTGCTTCAGCGCGGGATGGGAGGAAGCGCGTCGCTCGCTGGAGATGGGATTTCTGATCTCGCTGGCGGGGAACCTTACCTATCCCAAGGCGCAGGGGCTGCGAGACGTGGCGGCGCGCCTGCCGCTGGATGGAATTGTGGTGGAGACGGACGCGCCGTGGCTGGCGCCGGCGCCGCAGCGGGGCCAGCGGAACGAGCCGGGCCTGGTGACGCATACGGCACGGGTGCTGGCGGGGTTGCTGGGGATTGCCGAGCCGGAGGTTGCGGCGGCGACGACGGAGAATTTCCGCAGGCTTTTTCAGCTTCGGGCGGACGTGGGAAACTGATAGAGATCGGGGCCGAAGGGAGCTCTTGCGGCAGGGAACGCGGGCGGCAGGGGCGTAAGACGGGCATTGACATCGCTTTCGGGGCGCGAGGGGGGAACGAAATGGGGCAGGAAAATTCGTTTGACATTGTGAGCAAGGTGGATATGCAGGAGGTCCGCAACGCCATCGACCAGGCGATCAAGGAGGTCCGGCAGCGGTTCGACCTGAAGGACTCGCACTCGGAGATGAACCTTGAGGGCAACGAGGCGATTCAACTGGCGTCGGCGAACGAGTACAAGCTGGAGGCGGTGAAAGACATACTGAGCCAGAAACTGGTGAAGCGCGGGGTGTCGCTGAAGAATCTTACGTATGGGAAGGTAGAGCCGGCGGCGGGACAGAGCGTGCGGCAGAAGATCAGCCTGCAGCAGGGGATTCCCGGGGAAAAGGCCAAGGAGATCGTGCGACTGGTGAAGGACTCGAAGAAGAAGGCGCAGGCGAGCATCCAGGGGGATACGGTACGAATCTCGAGCAAGGACCGCGATGTGCTGCAGGAGATTATCGCCATGCTGCGGGGCAAAGATCTGGGCGTGGAGCTGCAGTTTACGAATTACCGGACGCAATGAGCGCAAGCGCGCGGGCCGGTGCGGACAGGCACGAGACTGAAGGCGGATTGATTGACCAGGGGCAGCAACCGGGGCGTGACGCCTGAACGCGGCGCGGGTCGCTTGCACCTGCGGAAATGTACTAGAATCGGAGAGCTTTGAGCACACTGACGATAGCGACGACGAGAGAGGTCTTCGAGCTGCTGCGGGAAGATCTTGTGGCGGTGGAGCAGGAGCTGGGGCGGGATGCGGCGTCCAGCGTAAGCACCATCACGGAGATCGCCGAATATCTGCGGGAGGGCGGCGGGAAGCGGATCCGTCCGTCACTGCTGCTGCTGGGAGCGCACCTGCTGAATTACACGGGGCAGGGCGCGATCCGTCTGGGCGCGGTGGTGGAGATGCTGCATACGGCGACGCTGGTGCACGACGACATCATCGACGGCGCGGACACGCGGCGGGGGCGGCCGTCGGCGAACACGACGTGGGGCAACGAGAAGTGCGTGCTGGCCGGCGACTGGCTGTACATGCAGGCGTTCAAGGTGGCGCTGGAGGAGCGGAACCTGAAGGTTCTGGACCTGCTGATCGGACTGACGCAGCAGATGGTAGAGGGCGAGCTGCTGCAGATCCAGAAGCTGGGCAAGTCGGTGTCGGAGGCGGAGTACTACGATCTGATTTTCCGCAAGACGGCATGCCTGTTTTCAGTTTCGATGCGGCTGAGCGCGGTGCTGGCGGGCGCGAGCGAGGAAGAAGAGACGCGGCTGGCGAACTTTGGACGCGCCGTGGGACTGGCGTTCCAGATCGTGGACGATGTGCTGGATTTGACGGCCAGCGAAGAGGTGCTGGGCAAGCCGGTGGCGAGCGATCTGCGCGAGGGCAAGGCCACGCTGGCGGTGATACACGCGGCGGACCACGGGACGGCGGCGGATCGGAAGGCGATCCGGCGGGTGCTGGACGACCGGAGCTTTGAGAATGTGAGCCGGCAACAGATCCGCGAGATTCTGGTGCGCAACGGCTCGGTGGAGTATGCGATGGCGGCGGCGGATCGCTATGCGGAGCAGTCGCGCCAGGCGCTGATGCCGATGGCGGAGTCCGAGTACAAACGGGCGCTGCTGTGGGTTCCGGATTTTGTAGTGGCGCGGGAGAAGTGAGAAGAGCAGGGATTCGGGATCGGGAATCAGGAAGCTCCGAATCGCAAACGATCCACCATGTTTCACCGTCCGCTGTTTGATGACGGCTACTTGCCGCCGGCTCAACCACCATGAAAAAAGACTCTCAATCGCTCTGGAACGCGGTCGACAGCTACTTCGGCAAGCTGTTTGCTCCGCATGACGCCGAACTCAATGCCGCGATCAGGGCCAATCGCGCGGCGGGTCTGCCGGCGATCGATGTATCGCCGCTGCAGGGCAAGTTTCTGCAGGTCATGGTCCAGATGACGCAGGCGCGGCGGGTGCTGGAGATCGGGCTGCTGGGCGGCTACTCGACGATCTGGATGGCGCGGGCGCTGCCCAAGGGCGGGCGCGTGGTGTCGCTCGAATACGAGCCGCGGCATGCGGAGATAGCGCGGGCGAATCTGCGCCGCGCGGGATTGCTGCGGCGCGTGGAGATTCGAGTGGGGCCGGCGCTGGAGAGCCTGCCGAAGCTGAAGGCGGAGGGCGCGGGCCCGTTCGATCTGATCTTCATTGACGCGGACAAAGAGAACAATCCGCAGTACCTGGAATGGGCGCTGAGGCTTGCGCGGCGCGGCACCCTGATTGTGGTGGACAACGTGGCGCGTCACGGAACCGTGATTGACGGAGCGAGCAAGGCGGGCGACATCCGCGGCACGCGGCGCTGCCTGGCGGCGATGGCGAAGCATCCGCGATTGAGCGCGGTGGCATTGCAGACCGTGGGCATGAAGGGGCTGGACGGATTTGCGATGGCGGTGGTGGCGCGCTGAGCGGCGGATGCCTGCCGGGCGCTTTCACGCTTGAAGCGGGCCGGGACATCGGCGGCGATCGCAAGCATTGCGAGACGCCGGGCTGGTTTGGCTCAGGCGCGATGCGGGATCGAGACGATCTGCGCCGCGCAGACGCGCCGGGCGGGCCGAGGGCGCATCAAAGACAATCTTCCTGAACAGCGAATGGGGCAGATGGCTTGAAGCCGGAGCCGGATGCAGGCGATCGGTCGCCGAGCGCCGGCGCTGCACCAGAAAATATCTGAACAGCGGGCGCGAAGCCTCCGTCTTAGTGAGTGTAGGGGCGGCGAGGCGCGGGGGCTTGGTCGAGAAGCCCGGGCAGGCCCATGGCTGGGCGGCGGCTGAGAATGCCGGAGAAACCGGAGCGAGCCCACGATGTCCTGGGGACGCCGCAG
>JAKCDN010000256.1 GCA_021841795.1 Acidobacteriota bacterium
AGTTTGTCTGGATGCGATCTGCTCGTCGCTCAGGCGCGCATCGTAGATCGAACGGGGCTCAACGGAACGGGAGATCAGTGCCGAGAGGGCAGCGATTAAAATCAGCGGCAGAACGAAGGACCTGTCCCTGCCGGTAAGCTCCAGCATCAGGACAACGGCCGAGATCGGCCCCTGCGTGGTAGCGGACAGAACAGCGCCAGCGCCCAGCAACGCGAAGAACCCAAGAGGCACGCCCGGCCACATCGCGCTCCACGCGTAACCCACCGCAGCACCGAGGAGAGCTCCAAATGTGAGAGAGGGCGTGAACAAGCCGCCAGGTACGCCGCTGCGCATGCACAGGATAGTGGCCAGCGGCTTCAGCAGCAGTAGAGGCAGCAGCAGCCGTAGTCCAACCTGGGCAGTGAAAAGCAACTGGGAGAGATCCTTGCCGTTGCCGAGTAACTCCGGATAGTGCACGGAGATCGTTCCCAACAGCCCGAGGACGATTCCAGGAGCTATGAATCGCTGCCATCCGCGCGGCTTACCCTTGTCGGCCCAGCGGACGAGCCGCACGTAGAGGATGGAAGCGAACGCGAAGACCGGAGCTGTCGCAATCGCCCACACGATCACGGAGGCCGAAAGCGGGAAGGAGGCGATGAGGTAAGTCGGCGCATTCGGCAGAGCCACCCAGGAGACCCCGGTGGCGATCAACGAAGCAAGCAGTGCCGGCAGAACGAAGCGTAAGGCCAGCTTGCCGCGCATCACCTCCAACGCGAAGAGCGCGCCGCCAAGTGGAACGCCATACGCCGCTCCCATGCCCGCTCCCGCACCACAGGCGACGAGCAACTGTCGCTGTTCATCGGAGAGTTTTCCGGTATCGGAGAAGATGTTTGCGAAGACAGCTCCGGCCTGCTTGGGTGCACCTTCGCGTCCCATGGATGCGCCCATCGCGACCGCGAAAATGGACAACACAGCGCTGCCCAGTGTTCGCAAGGCCGGCATGCGGCCGGCATAGAACCAAATCGCCGCAGTCGTATCGATGCCGTTGCCACTTGAGAGCTGTTTGAGAATAACTTGCCCAAGGCCGGTCAGGATGGCTGCGGCGAGGAGAATAGCGATGTGTCTCGACGCACTGGCACCACGCGCGGCGGCAAGTATGTTCGTGCCGGATCCACGCCATGCAATGTGCTGAACCAACTCAAGCAGTCGGGTCAGGGCTGCGGCTGCCAGACCCGTCGTAACGCCAATTAAGCAAACTGCCAGCCAGAATCTCAGTGCGCCGGGGCTCGCCAGAGTGGTGGGGATAGCTTCGCTGTTCTTGGCGGCGGGTGTCGGCATGTAGATACCATTCTAATGAAGCCTTCGCGTGCTGTATCCGTCGGCCATTGAGTGCGACGATAAAGCAACTCGACGCCACGGTGCAATGCAGCAGCCCGAGGTCAGCCAGGATCCGGCGAGATTTCCCAGCCTGAATGGCCAGTCATTGCAAACAGGACAACCTGCACGGCAAGCTGATCCGGAGGGAATGGCAGAAGCACAGGGTCGTTATGCATGTAGATTCGAAAGCTGCAGTTGCCCGGAATGGAGATCTGCTTAGTTCCAGGGGTCTGAACCCTGCGACCGCGCTCCATGCCGTTCATCTTCGACATGGACGCATTACCAGAGGGTGACTCTATTTGGCACAAACAACACCGTAAGGCGCAGATACTCATCGCCACCTGCGTACTGAGCAGCACGCGCGTGCGAACGTGGCGGCCATGAGCCGGTCCCTCCGATTTTCAGGTTGCTACCTGTCTGATGCGGAGAACAAGTCTGCAACTCTGAATCTCAAAAAGTCAGTCGAGCAAAATTCGTGGAGTGCACCATCACGCGCGACTCATAAGGGCATCGGCATTTCACTCAGCAGGGGGTTATCGTTGCATCGATAGCACGAGAGTATTCATTGTTCGAAATCGATCGCGAGCTCGACACTCTTCTCCACGAGATCGAAGAAGAGATCGAGAGCCGCGGGGAGGCTTCGGCCGGATTGATGCAGCGATTCCAGCAGTTCTGCAAGGCGCACAGCGAAAAGGCGGACCGGATCGGGCGCTTCCTCAGCATAATGGAGGCCCGCGCTCAGTACTGCCGGAGCGAAGCAAACCGCTGGCAGGAACGAGCTCGCAGCAGCGCGCGGAAGGCGACGCAGACGAACTACATGATCATGTATTACCTGAAGAGCCGCGAACTGAGGAAGATTGAATGCAGAGAGTTCACTCTCTGCATTCAGAAGAACAGCCAGGATTCAGTGCGGTTCACCGATGAGACGCGGTACCAATGCGCCATCGAACCGTTGCGGCGCGAATTGACGGGCCCTTGTGGGAAAGGATGATCGAGAGTCTGCCGGAGGACCTCAGCCGTCCTCTCATGGCGTCGATTCAGGACACGTCACCGGGCAACGAGGCCATCAAACAGGCTGTTCTGAACCAAGTTGCCGTTCCTGGTACCGAGGTCTACCGAGGCAACTACCTGCGCTTGGCGTAAATGTCACTTGCACGATCTTCAGGGACCGAACCGACCCCAGGGCATGGACGAGCTATTCGCCCTTACCGATAACCAGAATCTGGAACGAGTGAGGGATCATCGGCGGCCGCGGCCTCCGCATCCATTCCGGCGCATTCGCCGGCAGGTTCGCCGGAGGCGTCTTCGGCACTGGCCCGAACTCCGAGGTGATGGTGTACAGATTTCCCGTCTTCGGATCCAGCGTGTGCGTCCTCGCCCCCATCGGCGTAAAGACCGTCTGCTCCACCCGGAAGCTCGTCGGCGAATCTTCCTTGATGACCGTCATGGTTCCGTCGCCCTGCGAACTTGCCGCCTCCATCGTTGCGGGATTGAACGTTACCCCGTCGCACCCTTCGCCGATCGGCAGGTCGGTGATGATATGCCCATCGGCTGCGGAAAGAATCACCATGTTGTTCTTTTCGCGGCATGCCGCAAACAGGATGCCGTTCTGCGCGTCGAGCGCCAGCCCCGCGCACTCCGAGCTCCGCGGCGACAAATCGTATTTGCCCACCATCTTCATCGTGTTGGCGTCGATCACTGCAATTGCCGCCTTGTTCACGATGTCCACGTAAATCCTGCCATGCCCATCCGCCGCCGCCTGTTCCGGCGCGCCGCCGATATCGATGGTCCCCAGGATGCTCCCATCCTTATCGTCCAACACCGTGATCTCCGGAGCCACGTGACTCAGCACGTAGAAGTGGTGATTGTACGTGTCGTTCAGGTAGCCGTCGGGATGGCCACCTGTATCAATCTTTTTGATCACGGCGAAGGTCTTCGCGTCGAACATCGTCACCGGGTTGGAGGTGGCGAAGCCGTGGCCGGTCTCCGTGTCCACCTCGGCGCCTTGCGCGCTTACGTCGGGGATGTCTCCAACCCGCTCCAGCGTGTCGAGATTGTAGACGCCGATATGCCTCGCAGGGCCGGAACGAGCCACGAACAAATGTCGTCCGTCCGGGTCCGCGGTGATATAGTCCCAGCCGCCCTCGCCGCCTGTTAGTTGAATCCGGATGACCTTATAGGGACCGCTCTCCTGCGCGAATGCCGCTCCGCCCACCATGGACGCCGCCACCAGTCCAGCGGCAACAATAGACCCTATTCTCATCACCAATCCCCTCCGAAGACGTTCGTCGCCCCATCGGCGAGCATTGCGATTCGCTTCTTTTAATCGACGTCCTAAACGGTCACACTCAGCATACACGCGTGGGCCTGAGTCGATGGTCTCCTTGGCCCAATTCTCAATTCAACAACTGCCATTTCGCCCGGTTCGGGCCCCGGGGAGGCGGTATGTTTCTCTGCCAGCCACTGCTCGACGTCCTGATTATAAAAAGCTTCCATAGGCCCGGAAAGCTCTGGATGCTCGCAGCGAAATTGCCCTCCTTGATCTTCCAGTACCTGAGATACTCATCGCTGAAACGCTGTCTGCGGAACTTCGTCAGTGTTCAGCGATTCGAACTCAAGCTGCGCGGAGCAGTATCGGCTGAAGCGCGGGTGCCCATCGACAACAACCAGCAGCGTAAATACTTTGCAGTGCTAGAATTCCGGACAAGATGAGGAATCGAACATCAGAGTGCATCGTACTACTCTTCTCCGTCTGCACTCTCAGCGCGCAAATTCCTGCAGCGGCCGTGCCCAAACAGCTCGCGCAACCCTCTGTGCCGCATTTTCGAGACGTTTCGCAGGAGGTTGGACTTCGCACTATCCCTCACACAAATCTCGACCGGCGCTATGTCATCGAAACGATGAGCGGCGGAGGAGTTGCCTTTCTGGATTGCGATAACAACGGCAAATTAGACATTGCCGTGGTGAACGATTCCTCAATCGACCGCTACCTTGCCGGCGGCGATCCTATGATCACGCTCTATCGCGAGGATGGCAACGAGAAGGCACCGCACTTCACTGACGTCACCGCAGCAGCGGGGTTGACAACCAAGGGATGGGCCACCGGGGTTGCAGTCGCCGACTATGACAACGACGGTCTTCCTGATATTTATGTCACCGGATACGGCCACAATGTGCTCTACCACAATCTTGGCGGCTGCAGATTCTCCGACGTTACGGCAAAGGCGGGTGTTGGCGGCGGTGGCTTTAGCGCCGGAGCCGCCTGGGCCGACTACGACCGTGACGGATTTGTGGATCTTTACGTTGCCCGCTATGTTTCCACCGATCCCCGACATCTTCCAGACCCTCAAAGGAAGGTATACAAGAGCGTACTCACCGAACTGCCAGGCACGATGCCGGGCGAAACCAACTTCCTCTACCGCAATCGGGGCGACGGAACCTTCGAAGAGGTTGCGGCCAAATCCGGTGTCCAGAACACACAAAGGGCGCACGGCATGGGAATCTGTTGGGGAGATTTCGACGGCGATGGATGGCCCGATCTCTATGTCACTAACGAT
>JAKCDN010000257.1 GCA_021841795.1 Acidobacteriota bacterium
ACGGACTGAACACGCGTGGCGGTGCGCACACTGGCCGTATCCAGGCGTTCTGCGAGCGCGTCCACCAGCTCCTGCATTCCGCCGCGCAGCGCGGTAAAGATTGCGGATGCTCCCTGTTCCCGCGCCCTGGACGAGTTCCTGGCCATCGCCCGCATCTTCTTGTGCGCGGCCAGCATGCCGCGTGTCAGCGAGCCATGTCTGGCTTCCATCTCGACCATGCGCGGGAGGACAGTTTGCGCGCTGAGTTGCGTGGCGTCACCGCCATAGATGCCGCTCAACAGGGGATCCGCCAGGCGATCGACGGCCTCCCGGCCAAAATGCCGTTCCACCAGCGCGGCCACGGATTCGTCGCCCTCGCTGGGCCGCGGCGGATGCAGCAGCTCGAGCGCCATGCGCATCTTGGTGCGAAGGCTGAACAGGCTCGTCATGGCCGTGGGAACAAGCCGGGTCGGCACCAGAAACATCAGGCCATCGGGCAAAGGCACCAGGCGATTGCGACAGACGATGTAGGTCTTGCGGGCTGCGTCATTGGAAGGGATCAGCTCGCTGCCGAGGCCCAGTTCACGGCAAAGCTCGGCCGCGGCGGATTTCTCCGTAAGGAACGAATCCGGCCCGCGTTCGAGCACCGCGCCATCCACGACCTCAGAGGCCAGCGCGCCGCCGAGCCGAGGCCGCTCCTCAAAGAGCGTGTAACGAACATCAGAGCCGCCCGCGCGCGCCTTTTCGAGTTCATAAGCCGCTGCCAGCCCCGCAGTACCGCCGCCAATGATTGCAATCCGCATGCCTCGTCCCTACTCCGGCTTTATGGACAACCGCGCGTCATCCCTGTCCCGCTTGTCTAGTCTAGCGTCCTGGATCGCACGGCGCCCTATCGACCAGCCTGCGATTGCCATGGCAGGACGGGATATCTTCCCTGCCGGGTGTTGCCGCCGGCGGGTGAGGCCTGCGGCCGGAGGCGAAGGCAGCAAGGGCGCAGCGGCCAGCCGTGTGGAGACGGTGCGATGTGGAATCAGAGAACCTGCAACGCCGGATCGGCACAGGCGAGGGTTTTTTGGAGCCCCCTAGCGAAACTCGATGTGCCGGTGCCGGCCGGGTAGCCGGACGCGGCTCGACTCAAAGCTGACAATCTTCCATATGCCCTGCCCGTTGCGGACGTACACCCGCGTATAGCGATAGTTGCCAGTGACCTGACCATCGGGGGTGGTGGCCATGACGTTGGCGAGCGAGGTAACCACCGCCGTGGCGCCGTAGAAGCGCACCTTACGGTCAGTGACGGTGAGCGAGGCAAAGTGGACACGGCCGGAACGCAGATTTTCGAGGGTTTCGTCACGCGACTGGAGGGTGCCGGAGGGAGTAATCGCCATGAAGTCCCCGGCCAGCAGGGAATCCATGGTCTTGACGTCGCCGCTGAGGACAGCAGTGCGCCATTCGTCTTCGAGCTGGTCAATCTCGTGGCGGCTTTCGTGCTTTTGCGCCAGCGAGAGGCTAACGGCAAACAAGGGCAGTGCAGCCACCATCCATGCAAGAGCGGCGGCCACGACCCATCGTGAGTACGAGCGGCGAAAACGAGCAGTGCTCAGTGTGGCGCACGATGATCCCGACATACGCGTACACGGTAGTACCGGGACCGGGTGCAGGTCAAATGGAAAAATCGGAAATAAGCATAACGGTAGTTTCATGTCCAGATTACCGTTGCTTTCTCGAACAGGGATTGGACGAGATGGGAGCGCAAAAGGGAGCGAGCCGCGGAACATCATAGAATTTCAAGGAGGTTGCGTATGAAACAGATACTGAAGTTTGTACTGGGCGCTCTCGTCCTCACTACCTGCGCGGACATGCGTGCGCAGGACACTCGAGTTGTCAAAGAACCGGTCATTCCTCCTGTTTGCACTACCCTGCTTGCCCATTTACGGTCCGCGGGCTCCGACATCAGCGCGCCTGACGCCGACGCCGGCGGCAACCCTGCCACCTCCGATGAGGCCAGGTACGAACGCAGCGTTTACGTCGCCGCGCACGACAAGGAATCCCCGCTCGATACCGCGCGCATTCAGCAGGCATTGGATAGCTGCGGAAGAGGCAGAGGCGTTCTGCTCAAAGCCACGGGGACGCGCGACGCCTTTCTAACGGGCCCACTTGAGCTCCGCACCGGGGTGACGCTCATCGTGGACAAGGGCGTTACGCTCTACGGCTCACGAAACCCTGCCGTCTATGAGACGAAGCCGGGCAGTTGCGGCGTTATTACCCGGCCGGCTCACCTTATGGATCATGTCGAGATGAATGGATGCCGGCCGCTCATCTCGGCCGACCATGTCTCCGATGCAGCGGTTATGGGCGACGGAGCGATCGACGGCCGGGGAGGCGAGCGCATGCTGGGGAAGGAGATGAGCTGGTGGCAGCTGGCTGAACTCACGCGCCCCGGCTATGGCCACCAGGTTTCGCGCCTGATCGAGGCCAATTTCGCTGACAATTTCACGCTCTATCGCATCACGCTGAAGAACTCACAGAATGCGCATGTGAATTACAACAACGGCAACGGCTTCACGGTTTGGGGCGTGAAGATCGACACGCCCAAGCGCGATGCGCGCAACACGGACGGCATCGACCCCGGCAACGGCGCAAGAAATATTACCATCACGCACACTTACATCCGCGACGGCGATGACAATATCGCCATCAAAGGCGGCGCAGGCGGGGTAAACGACATGACCGTGAGCCATAGCCATTTTTACTGGGGTCATGGAATGGCGATTGGCAGCCCAACCATCGGCGGCGTGGGGCACCTGCTGGTCACCGATCTTTCACTCGACGGCATGGATAACGCGATCCGCATCAAATCAAACGGCTCGCGCGGCGGATTAACCCACGACGCACTCTTCGACAATATTTGCGTTCGCGACTCCAACAACCCCATTGTGCTCGATACCGGCTACACCGGCGGCGGAGACGTGAAGGGCGACCATCCACCCACGATGCGCGATGTCACCCTGCGCAACGTGCGCATCTCCGGCGGCGGCAAGATCTCGTTCAACGGCTACTCGCACGATCACCGAATTGCGGTCAGGCTCGATGGCGTTTACCTTACCGACGATGCCGACTACACCTACTCCGTGCATTACGCGGACCTGGCGCTCGGGCCGGGCGCGGTCAACCTTAGACTGCCTGCAGGCACCGACTCAACCATCCACGGCACCCCGGCCGCGCAGGGGACGCCAGCATCCTGCAAAACCATGTTCGCCCGGTTCCCGACGGAGTGAGATTGCCGGCTTGTGCGGCAGGGGAGTGACCGGGGTATTTTTGAAGCTCCCGGCGCGGCAGGCAGCGCTCGTCAGCGGCCTGCCGGCAGGAATAGCTGATCGGAAGAAGGCTGCGCAGAAGGAACGTCTTCCCGCCTGCGCGCCTATGAGGCCACCGCATCAGAAGACATACTTCAACGCAAACTGCGCTTCGCGCGCGGTCGGTTCGTTCTGTCCGTTCGGCATGGTGCTGGTGATTGTTCCAAACGTCGTGCTGCTTGGACTAGGCACCGTGTAGAAGTTCGGGTCGTTCAGTTCCGTGTGGTTGAGCACGTCGTAGTATTCAGCACGGAACTGCAGGTAGCTCTTGTGATAAATCGGGAAGTTGCGCAATACATCAGCATCCCAGTTGGTAAGCCGCGGACCGCGGAGAGAGCCCTTGACGACATTGCCGAATCCGGTTCCAGGGCCGTTTTGCACGGGGACGGAAAAGGCGGCAGGATTGTACCAACTGTAGCAGGGAGCGCCTGTCCGGCAGTTGCCGAGACCTCTCCCCTTCCTGTAGGCCGGCAGGCTGAAATTCTGCTCGGCGCGATCCTGGAGCTCGCCGGTCAGGGAGTTGTCTACAAACGCATCGATTGCGGTCAGCGCGTCCCCGGACTGGCTCGAAACCAGGCCGCTTGTGGACCAACCGTTCGCAATCGCGCGCAGGATACGGTTGCCCTGGCGCAATTCGGGAAATTGATAGACGTAGGACGCGTTGAAGATGACCGGGTGGTCGATCTGCGCGTTGCCGGTGTCCAACGCCTTGATGTTCTGCACCCGTGCGGCCGCCGGAACACCGGTTGCGTTCGCGGGATAAAGCGGATAGACATACGATTGGAGTGGGTTCAAGTCTTCGGTGTTTCCCAGCATCACAAGCGGCATGTCATCGAGCGTGTGGGACCAGGTAAAGTTGACCAGCAACGACAATCCTTGCGACATCTTTTTCTGCAGCGTCGCCTGCAGAGAGTTGTAGCTGGCCTCGCCGCTCATATTTCCGAGAACGATCTGGGCGTAGCTGGACTGACAACCCGCGGAGGTGGTACATGGTCCAACCGTTGGGGCGGTGTTATAAACACGGCGCTGATTGGTGCCAAGTGGAGCGCCATTGTTCACGGCCGGATTCGTTTCCAGATCGATGAGCTGATGACGTGAGGCCGAGGCCACGTAAGCCAACTGCAGCATCGTGTTGGCAGCGAACTGTTGCTGGACAGTCAGGTTCCAAGCGTAGGTTACCGGAGTATGAAAGTTGTTCGGATCAAACTCCGACACTTCGAATGCATTGGGAAAAACCTGCGACTTGGCAAAGGGCAACGCATACGGGAACGGATTATTCACCGATCCTGCCTGACAGCCTGTACAGTAGGGATTGCTGAACGGCCCGCCGGGGTTGGCGCCGACGGCCGGACTATACATCCCCGGATCGTTCAAGCTCAACCCGATCGTGTTGGGCACATTGGAGCCCTGCGAGAGATTCATCCAGGCTTGCATACGGTCCTGGTAGAACTCGCCAAAGCCGCCGCGTATCGCTGTCTTGCCATCGCCAAAGACGTCGTAGGCAAAGCCCAGGCGCGGCATGAAATGCGCGTATCGGCTGTTCAGCCCATAGCGCGGATAT
>JAKCDN010000258.1 GCA_021841795.1 Acidobacteriota bacterium
GGCCGGGATGAGCGGCAGCCCCGTGTATATCGAGGGCAAACTTGCTGGTGCGCTTTCCTACCGCATCGGCCAGTTCACCAAGGAACCGATCGCTGGCATCACGCCCATCGAACAGATGCTTGAGGTTCGCAACCAGTCGAGCAGCGAGATTGCGGGGGGCTGGAACGCTGCCGGCGGCGGACAGACGACGCGGACCACCAGTGCGCTATCCGCCAGTTCCCGGGCGGCTTCCGCTGATTTATTAGATGCGCGAAGCGGCTCTGAGGCGGCTGACAACGACGGCAGTAGGACCTTTCGTCCCATGGAAACGCCGCTAGTGATGAACGGCCTGGCCCCGGAGGCGATTCGTTTCTGGCAGGATCACACTGCGGGGACCTCGCTTGACTCCGTGTCCGCGGGCGGTTCGTCGGTGGCAGGTGGAGCTTCGGCTGCGCCGGCGTCGGCGGCATCGCGTGCTCTTGAGCCCGGCTCCTCGGTCAGCATGCAACTGGTACGGGGAGATGTTGAGATTGCTGCCACGTGCACGGTGACTTGGCTCGACCCACGGCAACTGCTGGCATGTGGCCATCCCGTGCTGGGCGCGGGACCGGTTTCGCTGCCGATGACCGCGGCCGAGATCGTGGCAACCGTGGCCTCGCCGCTGAACGCCTTCAAGATCGTGAATACCGGCGCGACCATCGGGGCCTTCACGGAGGACCGCGAGTCGGCTATTCATGGGGTCTTTGGCGCTCAGGCGCGGATGATTCCGATGCACATCGCGGTGGATGCGCCCACCGGGCCACGCAAGGTGAATGTGGAGATCCTGGATCTGCCATCGCTCACGCCGCTGGCAATGCAGGTGGTTCTGCTGAATGCGCTGACGCAGACCAATGAAAGCAGCGAGGCGCTGAGCTACCATCTGACGGGCAGCATTGAGCTGACGGGCTACCCACCAATGCCGCTCGACCTTTGGGGCACTTCGGCGCAAGGCGCTCCGGCATCGTTTGACGCCGCACTTCTTGCCGGGCAGCAGTTCACGCGGCTTTACGCCAATGCGGCGCGCCAAGGTCTGATCCGGCAGGTTGATGTGCACGTTGAAGCCGTTCCCCGGCGCGTGCAGGTGATTCTGGAGAAGGCGCGGCTTGTCTCCGGGGACATAGCGCATGCCGGCGACAGAGTGGAGATCGAGGCCACTCTGCAGCCGTGGCAGCAACCGGAGCGCAACGTTCGCGTCGCCTTCAGGCTGCCGGCGCGGCTGACCGAGGGGAATCTGCGGGTACTGGTCTCTGACGGCGCCACGCTCGATCGCGCTTTGATTCAGCCGCGGTTCAATGCTCCGCCGCCCGGCGTGGAGGCGTTGCTGGATGCTGCTCGAAGCCAGCATCGCGCCGACCGCCTCTATGTGAGCTTGCTGGTTCCCGATGCGCAGGCCGGGGTGGAGGGCCAGAGCCTGGCCGATCTTCCGCTTTCGATGGCCAATGCCCTGGAGCCGATGCGCGACGCCCAGAGCGCCAGTTTGAACGGGGAATCGGTGGAGCTTGCCGGCGAAACGAGAGCGGATGGAGTGCTGTCAGGATTCCAGGTTCTCAATATCCACATCGCGCCCGGTGGCGGGGTAAACTAAGGGCAGTAAGCAGTTAAACTCCCTCCAGAACGGATTGGTTTCTTTTTGGGGATCCCGCCTTTCGGTGGGCCATCCGGTGAGGCATTCGGAGAAATTCATGGCGCAAATTCAAGGGCTTGCAGCACATGCGGCGGGAGCTGAACTGCTGCCGTTCCGCTACGATCCCGGCAAGCTTGGAGCGCAGGATGTCGAGATCGCAATCTCGCACTGCGGCATCTGTCACAGCGACCTGCACCTGATCTCCAATGACTGGGGCATCAGCCAGTACCCCTTTATCCCGGGACACGAGATCATCGGCAAGGTATTGGCCGCCGGCTCCGACGTGAAGTTTCTTGAGGTTGGCCAGCGGGTGGGTCTGGGCTGGCAGTCGAACTCCTGTGGACACTGCGAGTGGTGCGTGAAGGGTCAGGAGAATCTTTGTCCTGCCGCAGAGGCTACTTGCGTGCACCGTCACGGCGGCTACGCGGATCGTGTGCGCGCCAATGCCCGATTTGTGGTGCCGGTTTGCGACGCGGTCGAAAGCGAACATGCCGCGCCACTGCTTTGCGCCGGGATCACGGTTTACAACCCGCTGCGCATCAATGGGGTGAATCCATCGTCACGGGTGGGCGTTGTCGGCATCGGCGGCCTGGGGCATCTGGCGATTCAGTTTGCCCGCGTCTTCGGCGCTGAAGTCACGGCATTTTCCACCTCTCCGGCCAAGGAGGAAGAGGCCCGGGCTCTGGGAGCGCACCGCTTTGTGAACAGCCTGGAGACCAAAGCCATGAAAGAAACGACGGGTTCACTGGACTTTATCATTACCACGGTAAACGCGGAGCAGGATTGGGGCGCGTACCTGCAGGCGCTGCGGCCCAACGGGACTCTGTGGTTTGTCGGCGTTCCGCCCAAGCCGGTATCCGTTCAGGCATTTCCGCTGATCTCCGGTCTACGCACGATTGGCGGCAGCCCAGTGGGCAGCCCGTCGCGCTTACGCGAGATGTTCGACGTTGCCGCGCGCCACGGCGTAAAGGCGACCACGGAGCTATTCCCGATGTCGAAGGCCAACCAGGCTATCGAGAAGGTGAAGAAGAGCAAAGTGCGCTATCGTGCTGTGCTTGCGAATTAGTCCAATCACCCGGGAAGTACGGGATTGGGCCGCCTTGTGGGATTATATGCAATGGCGGAATACGTAAAGCTCCGAGCCAGGGACTGCTCTTTTGGGGCTAACAGGTTGAATTGTTGCCTCCGACCTGCAATCGTTCCGCCGAGGTAAGGGCGCGTATCGGGTGGCCCCGGCGCCTGATCTTGTTTACGATAAAGTTATGGGCTTTCCAATAAAAACCTGCGTTGTTTGTGGCGAGGAGTTTGAGCTGCGGCCCGGGAAACCCGGATTTGCTAACCGCTGTCCTTCGTGTAGTGAGCCCGATTCCGAAACGGAGGCTGCATCGCAGCAACCGCCGGGATATTCCGATCCTCGCGCCGCGCAGGAGGTCAACGCAGCGCGCCGCCGCGTGATGCGCGAGATGCTGTACCGCAAGGACAGTTAAAAAGGGCGGCTTTGGAATTCCCGCTCTACTAAAATAGAGGTGTGACTAAAAGCCGAATTCCCGAGGGCCCGACAGTGGGCTTTATCTCTCTGGGCTGTCCCAAGAACCTCGTTGACTCCGAGGTGATGATGGGCCTGCTGGACCGTGCCGGAGCGCGCCTGACCGCGCGGACCGAAGATGCCGAGATTCTGGTTGTCAACACCTGCTCTTTCATCGATACCGCCAAGCAGGAGTCGGTGGACACCATTCTCGAAATGGCACGGCACAAGACTGAAGGCCGCGCCCGCAAACTGATTGTGGCCGGGTGTCTCGTAGAGCGCTACCGTGACGAGATCCGGAGGAATATTCCCGAAGTCGACGCGGTTGTGGGCACAGGCGAGCTGGACGCGATTCTGGACGCAGCCGGTCTGGCTCCTGCGCCGCAGATGTCCGCGGCCTCGCCTTTCACGATCCTAACCGCAGCGGATGTTCGATCGGGCAAGGAGTCCCTTTCCGGCACGCACAGGACGCCGACCTCGCGATCGGAGGGTAACGAGCGCGAACGCGCGGGGCGATTCAAGCGCGATGAGTGGCAGGGGGCGTCGCATCTTCTGCCCACGTATCTTTACGACGAGTCCACGCCGCGAATGATCTCGACGCCGCGTGCCTCGGCCTACATCAAAATTGCGGAGGGCTGCGACCACCCGTGCAGCTTCTGCGTTATCCCGAATCTGCGCGGGAAGTTCCGCTCACGGCGTTTCGAGTCGGTAGTGGCCGAGGCAGAGACTCTGGTGGCAGGCGGGGTGCGCGAGATTACGCTTATCGGGCAGGATACGACCTGCTTTGGCGAAGATCTGGGGCTAAAGGATGGACTGGCGTCGCTGCTGGACCGGCTGGCGCAGATTCCTAACCTGCGCTGGCTGCGCTTTCTTTACGCTTATCCGAACCGGATTACCGGCAAGCTGCTCGATACGATTGCGCGCCACGACAACATCTGCAAGTATCTGGATCTGCCACTGCAGCATGCCTCGCCGGAGGTGCTGAAACGCATGAAGCGCGGTGCGGGCGCTGAGATCTTCCTGAAGACACTGGAAAAGGTGCGGGTTGCGGTGCCTGGAATCGCTCTGCGTACATCATTCATCGTAGGTTTCCCCGGCGAGACTTCGGGCGATGTGCAGGTTCTGGAGCAGTTCATCAAGGAGGCAAAGTTCGACTGGCTGGGTGTCTTCAACTATTCGAACGAAGAAGGCTCGCAGGCTCATGCGCTGAACGGGCAGGTGCCCAGGCGCTCGATCGAGGCCCGGCGCAAGCGGCTGATGAAACTGCAGAGGTCCATCTCGCGCCGTGCCAAGCAGGGTTGGATTGGACGCCAGATGATCGTGCTCGCCGAGGGGCCCAGCGCCGAGACCGAGCTTCTATGGGAGGCGCGCACGCAGTACCATGCGCCCGAGATCGACGGCAAGGTGTATATCAACGACTTTGGCAGCTTGGAGAGTCTGGAGGCCGGTCGGTTTTATCGCGCCGAGATCACCGAGGCGCATGACTACGATCTGGTAGCGCGGATCGTTGCGACAGAGGCTCCGTCAAACGGCTGAGCAAGAGATGCCCTATTGGCCGCCGCATTGGGCGGCTGCGCCGGCGCGGAACGCCGCAAGGTTAGCAAATGTCACGCGCAGGCTGCTGTAGAGTTCGCGATAAGTGGCCAGAAGGTCTGCGTAGCGGTCGCGGTTTTCGGCAACAGGCTCGATGTCGTGCAGGGCGCTGTCCGCCATGGATGCAGC
>JAKCDN010000259.1 GCA_021841795.1 Acidobacteriota bacterium
GTAGAGGGAAAAGTGAAAGTTGGGATCCGCCTTCATCCAACCTTCCTTGTAGGTCTTGAAGATGTCGGCAAATTCGGCACTATGGCCGAGCTTGACATGAATATGGATCAGATCGATGTAACGCATCGTAGCCAGGTTGGCTGGATTGGGATTGCTCAGGTCCGGACGGAGGCGCCAGATGGCGGTGTCCATCCCCGTAAGGGTGGCGCTGTGCTGCTCATCGAGGTTGGCCAGAGTCTCGCCCAGCGTGGTCTCGTCCTGATCGTGCACATCGGCCATCTCCTGAAGAGAGGCATAGCCGGAGAGGAACATGATCTGCGGCGTGCCGGTGATGGCTCCCATGCCAAGGTAGAACTGGTTGCCCTTGCCGGCATCGAGTGCCGCGGCATAGTCAGCTTCCAGCTTGGCGTGAGCGGCCTCCGCGCCAGGCTGCAGGGTTTCGCTGACCGTCATCAGTACCGGCGCTGGACCGCTTGGCACCAAATTCTGCTGCTGGGCGAACGCGGTTGCACCGGGCATTGCTGCCGCCATTACCGCCGCCCACACCACGAGGTTGCGCGCTCCGGGATGAGACATTCCTTGTATCTCCTCTTTGGGGGGAATTACAAAATCTTCCACAGTTTAGCACTGCGCTCCGCGATCGGGGATGAGAGGGGAAACCGCAGCTCCGCCGGCCGATGCCGGCACGGCAGCGTCCGCATCCCGATTACGGTTATGCGGTGGCGAGCCACAGCAGCCAGGACCAAACAATCGAATGGGCGCCGATCCGCGCAGGTGCGCAACCAAGAGCCAGTAACGGCACAGAAAATTGCGCCGCAATCAGTGGGCATGGAAAATTCCCAAGGGCTGAGCGTTGGATCAATGAGACGCTCCCGTCGGTGGTGCTGCAGTTTCCAGATAGCTAACTAACCGCTCGCAACGTCGAATCATCTGGAAAACTCTGCGTTACACATGGATTTGATAGTCTCCAATAAGACGTAAACTCGACGACAGTCGAACCTGCATGAAATCACCCATTTGAAGTGACCGCTGGCGAACGCGCTGGGGCTCGCGAGCATTTTCTGAGGGGCCTTTGGAGGATTCAAGCGATGAAGATTTCTCCTGTTTCAACCAGGCCCGCAGCCTCCGCCAACGTCAATCGGGAAGAGACTCCTTTCGAGGCGTTGGCCAGCATTTGCTCGGTTCTGGTGGTGGGCCTATTCATTCTGACCTTCTTGGCTCAGAATTACCTCATTCCATCGGGCTCGATGGAGAACACGCTGCTTATAGGCGATCACCCGGTCGTCGACCAGATCACGCTCGCGCCGTCCGCTTCGTGGATGCCGCTAGTAAAGTATCGCGAGCCGAGGCGCGGCGATATAGTGGTGTTCTTCAAGCCCGTTTATCAGCCCGGTATCGATGAGCCTGACGCCGATGGAACGCCGAAGTACACTCAGCTTGTGAAGAGATTGATCGGCGTGCCCGGCGATCATATTCATCTACGCAACGGCGTTGTTTACGTGAACGGAGTGGCGCAGCCACAACCAAAGGACGGCATTAAAGACGCCGGATCCTCCATCAATCAGGTCTTCCTCGATGAGTTTCCCGCGGTACCCCCAGCCGGAGTGCCTGGGACAACTGAGTCGTGGGCTGTGAGCTTTTCAAGTTACATCCAGAACGGCGATCTGGTGGTTCCACCCGGCATGTACTTCATGATGGGCGACAACCGGCACAACAGTCTGGACTCGCGTTTTTGGGGCTTCGTGCCGCGCGCCAACATAATTGGCCGCCCGCTGTTCAATTATTGGTCGTTCAAGGCCGCTGATGGACAACTTGAACAAACAGGAATCGGTAACAAGCTCGCGTGGTTCGGCCACGTTCTGGTGCATTTCTTTCCAGACACGCGGTGGAAACGCACCTTACCCGTTTTTCATTAAACCGAAATTGTAAGATGATCCCGATTTGATCTTGGTATGCTCTAGCCGTACGACAAGCAAACCAAAAATTGCAGCATAACCCAGCCGTGGAGCATCTAACCCAAGCGGCGACACAGTCTTGGTCATGACTGAGTGGTGAGATTGGCAGGCACAGCAGACTTCGGTTCAGCCTTTTGTATGGTCTAATAAAGATGTTGGCTTGATGGCGGAATCGGCATACGCGGTGGTCTCAAAAACCATTGGGAGCAATCCCGTGTGGGTTCAAGTCCCACTCAAGCCACCAGATCGATCCAACCCTCCGCCTTCCCCAGAAAATCAATGCAAGCGATTCCCCAGGACGATCAGCCGGGGCCGGGGCGATCTTTGTGCAAGATGGCCGACGAATCCATAGTTTCCGGGCCGTTTGCGGCAGCTCAGAGATCTCCGATTGAAATAGAGAGGATGAGGCGCAGCCGCTGGAGGCTCAGAAATCGCCTGCGCCGGCGGCCGCGGAGGCGCGGCGGGCCAAAATATAGACGGCGACGAGAGCGGCGGAGAAGCTTGCGCACGCGCCGAGGGCGAGCGACCAGCGCGGTCCGAATTGATGGGCGATCCAGCCTAAGATGGGAGCGCCGACCGTCATTCCGCCAAGCGCGACGCCGACGCGGAGCGCCATGACCCGGCCACGCATGGTCGGCTCCGTGGAGAGCTGCATGATGCTGTTTGTGCCGTTGGTCAGGGCGAGAGCGGCGGCGCCGGCGAGCGCAAGGGCCGCGGCAAACCACCAGTATCCCGGGGCGAGAGCGGCCAGCGTCCAAGCGAGGCCGAGGACGCCGGCGGCCAGGGCCAGAGAGCGCAAGCCGGGTTGCCTGCGGGCAGCAATGAAGAGCGCACCCGAGACCGAACCGACGGCCATGATGGACGAGAGGAAGCCGAAGGCCTGCGCGCCCGAGTGGAAGACATTGGCGGCCATGGCGGCGATGAAGATGGGAAAGTTCAAGGCGAAGACGCCGATGAGAAACAGCATGACGAGAATCGCCCGGAGGTCGGGCCTGATCCACACGTAGCGCAGGCCATCGAGAAAACCGGAGCCGGCGCGATGCGCACGCGCGCTGGTGCGGAGCTCGGCGAGGCGAAAGAAGACCATGGAGAGCACCACGGCGGCGAAGGAGAGGCCATTGAGCAGAAAGGCCCAGCCGATGCCGGCTCTGGCAATCAGCAACCCGGCAAGGGCGGGCCCGATCATCTGGGCCGCATTGAAGGAAGTCGAGTTCAAGGCGATGGCGCCGGGAAGATCGTGGTCGCCGACCATCTCTGCGACAAAGGTCTGCCGCACGGGAGCATCCAAAGCCGCGGCGGAGCCAGAGAGGAATGCGAACAGGTAGACGTGCCAAAGCCGGATGGCTCCGGCGATGGTGAGCGCGCCCAAAAGCAGCGCGAGCACGCCCATGGCGGCCTGGGTGAGCATCAGGAGCCGGCGCTGATTGAGCCGGTCCGCAGCCGATCCGGTCCAGGGCAGGAAAAGCAACTGCGGCGCGAACTGGAGGCCGGTGACGATGCCGAGCGCGGAAGCATCACGATGGGTGAGCTGCGTCAGCACCAGCCAGTCCTGGGCGACACGCTGCATCCAGGTGCCGATGTTGGAGACAAGGGCGCCGGCGGTCCATAGGCGGAAGTTAAAGCTTCGCAGCGAGCGAAAGGTGCGGGGCAGAAGGCTCATCCTATTCGCGACGGGGCGCTGCCGCCGTGGAAGCGGCCGAAGTGACGAGCAGAAACGAGGCTGATGAACAGCGCGCCCAGGCCAAACGCAAGGATGTGGCCGACGGCCCGGGGATTGAAGACGCCGACGCGCGCGACGAGCAGATACGCGACTACGGCATTCAAGAATCCCCAGAGGACATTAACCGTGGCCGAGGAGAGCCCTTTGCCGGGCGGTTTTGCGAAGGGGCTCTGGAAAGGACGCCCCGTGATGCCGGAGACAACATGCGGCGTGGCGTTGGCGGCAAAAGCGCCGGCAAAGAGATACGAAAGGAGCCAGATTGGATGCATGATTCAGTCCTCAACAAGGCGCGCAAGCAGCGCGATTGCCGCCTGAAGCTTTTGCTGCTGTTGCGCGGAGAGCCGGCGCGAGATCCTGGCGGCAAGCCAGTCCTGGCGCGCGGCCCTGCCCTGCTCGAGCAGGTTCAGGCATTTGGGGGTCAGGGAGATGAGCGTTTGCCGCCCGTCGTCCGGATCGGGCGCGCCTTTGACAAGGGCCGACTGGAGCAGAGGCGTCACGACGGCGCTCATGGACTGAGGACGCATGGCTTCAGCGCGGGCCAGGCCGGAAACCGTGGCCGGACCGTCTTTTTCAAGGCGCAGCACAACAGCGACCTGAGACGGAGTGAGATGGCTGCGGCCGCCGTGCCGGCGCAGGCACTGTTTGAGCTTGCGGAATACGGCGCGCAACTCGGCAGCGAGCGCGGAAGCGGATTCGGGCTGCGGAGAGGACTGGCGCCGGTTCACCCAATCAATATCTCATATTTACAGGTTATCTGTACAGATTGACTGCCTATCTATTGAACATTGCCCTGCGATTGCCGCCGCCTGCACGGCCGGTCCGCGACGACTGCACGGCCGCGCGGGGGAACGCGGCGGGGCAGAATCATGGAGGATCCGCGCTTTCAGCCGGGGCGGGGGCGAATATGAATTTCTGCCGGATATGCACAAGGAGCAGGATTGCATTTTTGATTGGCCCTAGATATAGTGGTTCAATTCCTCGGTTCCTCCACGGGAGGATGAAAAGGGAATCCGGTGAGAGTCCGGAACTGCCCCGCAGCGGTGAGCAGGTACGAAAGCCGAAATCGACACTGGGCCACGAAGGCCTGGGAAGTCCGGCGAGTAGGTTAAACCTGTAAGTCCGAAGACCTGCCAGGAAACATTCGCTGACGCCTCCGAGGGGAGGCGAGGTGGCAGAGGCCGTCTCCGTACAGGAGT
>JAKCDN010000260.1 GCA_021841795.1 Acidobacteriota bacterium
GAGGACGCCAAGCGAGTTCGCCAGCCAGATCGCGGCTAGCCGCGATCTGGCTGAAGCCTAAACCGGCCGATGACTAACTCTGGACTTGGTACAGAAATACTGGTCCCTTCACCGCTGCGCTACACTAACAATCTCACTGGTACAAATTACCGGGCAGGCCAGGACCATGGGTGGAGCCTCGGCGAGCACGGCCAATGGCAAAAGATGAACCTCCTCGAATCGGCAACCCATGTGCCGCTTATCTTCGCGGGTCCGGGCATAGGTGCGGGCAATGTTTCCCACAGGACGGTCGAGCACCTAGATATCTATCCAACGCTGGCGGAGATCTGTGAACTGCACGAGACCCCTGCACTACTGCATGGCGCCAGCGTGGCGCCCCTATTGCACAATCCAAATGCACGATGGGATAGAGCGGCCGTTTCCCAAGTGAGCCGTCCCTTAGGCTCCCATCCGCAAACGATGGGTTATTCGATTCGCAATGAGCGCTACCGCTATACCGTGTGGCAAGGCGGTGACACTGGAGAAGAACTGTACGATTATGTCAACGATCCGCGAGAGGTTGCGAATGTAGCCGATAGAACCGAGATGCAGAGTGTAAAAGCTTCTCTCGAACGAGAGCTGGCGGTTATAACGCGGCATCGAGGGCGCACAATGGCGCTGAATGTCCTGGCGGCGCCACGCTCAGAGAGCAGCGGTGGAGAAGGATAGAAACAGAACATGGAAAGGAATTCAGTTTCTCTGTTTCGCCGTTGGAATGCCAGCACGCGAGAAGAATTACGAAATTCAGTCTTCAAGTTTCCGCACGGCGCGTGCAAGACGAGGCCTCTAATCGCGATCCGACATGCTCGCAGCTACCCTTCAGTTTTAGCCATCTTCAGAGCCACGCGGAGTGGCTGATCGGCCCTGTTATTCCTGGTCCGGAGTGAATGGTAGTCTTCGGCCATAACCGAGCCTGATATGGCGGAGAGTTGGCTGATGAAAAAGAAGCAATTCAGCGTGGAGCAGATGATTAGGGCATTGAGGCAAGTGCAGGCGGGCGGCGTCCCTGCGGTCATCGTCGCCTATCGGCATGCGATCACTCTCAATCTGCATGTCTCCGGCGCTCATTTTGCGTCGGGCAGAGCGCTTATCCTTGTCTGGTAAATATCCCCGGCAGTGGGGTACCAGACCGATGGTCTGGACAATACAGGAATACGATGCCACCATCTTTCAAAAGCAGGAAGAGCACCGGCAGCATCAAAAATCGGCCAGACTGCACGCGCCGGCCAAGGAACTCGGCTTTCAACTGGTACCCATCAATGTTGTTCCTTCAGAGAGCCGGGGGGCCTCCCATGGTTAGCCAGGTTCCAGAACACCATGTGGCAGACCGAACAACCTCCAAACGAAATCCCGTCAAAAGCAAATGCGAGGCATTGCAGGCTGCGCAGCTATCCGAGGACGGCTCTGGTTGGAGCCATGAGCCTGCGGCGCATCGCGAGAGGATTTTTCATCTGGACCCGGTAGATTCCATGCGTCATTGGCTTCGCAGTACCGGCCCCGGCTACTGTTCTTGACTGCGTGCATCGTAATGGCCGTACGGTGGCGTTTAGAGTGGTTCGCATGGGGCGCAAGCGGCTTGCTATCGAGCAAAACGAGGAAGCATCTTTCCGGCTGATGACCTTAGAAGGTAAAGTTGAAGCCGACCGCACACCCGACCCGAGACGATGCGAACGCATTCTCCGGCCGGGGACGATTGTCGAACGTGCGCCTTGCGACGACCTGCTGGTGTGGGCGGAACCGCGGAGAGACGAAGACAGAATCGCGACTCCCAGGAGAGTTTCTTGAGACAAAACATCTATATTGCAGTGCTGCTCAGTGTTTTGGGAGGCACCGTGGCTCCGAGGCTGGAAGGGCAGCAGAATTGGATCATCGGTCCGTGGACACGGGCCAGTCAGACGCCAGTGATTGCCCCGCGCGCGGAGAGCGTTTTTCAGGATCCGGCAAGCGGCAAGCCGGTGCACTGGGAGGCTCTGCATACCTTTAATCCTGCGGCCGTTGTTCGAGATGGAAAAATCTTTGTGCTGTATCGCGCCGAGGACGATTCGGGCGAGATGCAAATTGGCGGGCATACCTCGCGTCTTGGCATGGCGGTCAGCACGGATGGCGTCCACTTCAACCGCAGCCCGGAGCCGGTATTTTATGCCGACAAAGATGACCAGGCAGGGCGCGAAACCCCGGGTGGCGTGGAAGATCCGCGCATTGTTGAAAGTGCTGACGGCAACTACATCCTCACCTATACGCAATGGTCGCGGAAGACAGGAATTTACACGATCGGAGTGGCGACTTCACGCGATCTTCTGCACTGGAAGAAGTTCGGACCCATCTTCGGGACCGAGGGAAAGTACGCACTGTGGAAGTATAAGAGCGCGGGCATCGTCACGCGAATCCATGACGATCGCCTGATCGCCGCAAAGATTCAGGGCAAGTACTGGATGTACTGGGGCGAGGGAGAGATCCATCTGGCCACATCGAGCGACCTGATCCACTGGCATCCACGCGAAGGCAACGACGGAGAGCCGGAGGTACTGCTTCAGCGGCGGCCGGGAAAGAGCGACAGCGGCTTTCCGGAGACGGGCCCGCCGGCGGTGCTGACGCGGCACGGGATCGTACTGCTTTACAACGCGAAGAATGCCGCCGGCCAAACAACGGATTCGCACATTGGTGAAGGCGCGTATACGGTTCAGGAGGCTCTTTTCGCATCCGATGATCCGGGCCGGCTGCTTGCGCGCACGGAGGATCCGGTTCTGCAGCCTGTTCTTGATTGGGAGAAGAGCGGACAGTATGCGGCGGGCACCACATTCGGGGAAGGGCTGGTGCTTTTTGACGGGAGGTGGTGGCTCTATTACGGCTCGGCCGACTCGTTTGTCGGCGTGGCTACCGCGCCAGAACAAGCGCGGTGAACGGTCCTCTACGCGGCGCACGGAGCGCTTGCGGAAGGGCAAAGAACAGGCAGCCGAAGGACTTTAAAGGCGGGACGGCGGGGTGGCGCGTCCGGACCGGGATGCGGGGAATCCGGGGCGGTTGCGAGATGCCGATGGGGAGGCGCCGGCGGGATGGTTGTCGCCTCAGCCGACAGAAGGTAACCTTGGAGGAGCCCGAGCGAAAGGACTTATTCCCTGATGAAAAAAATCCTCTATGCCACCGCAATTGCAGGACTGTTTTTGCTGGAGACGGGCTGGGCGCAATCGGCCCAGCAACTGGCCGCGCGGTCACTGCCGACACCGGCGCAACAGACGATCGAGCGCCTGAGCGAGTTGAACCGCATCCCCGCGGGTCCATGGCGCGTGCACCCCGGCGATCTTCCGCACGGCGAGAGCCTGAATCTGAACGACTCGACATGGCCGGTGGCGAAGGCGAACAGCGAATACTCGGATGACGCGATCTGGTTTCGCCAGTGGATCGAGATTCCGAAGGATCTTCACGGCTACGATCTGACGGGAGCGCAGGTCTGGTTTCAGTTTCAGGCCCATACGACGGGGCGAGAATCTGTGACGGAGATTGTGTACTTCAACGGGCGGCGGGTTGCGCTGGGCGAGAATCTGGAAAAGCTTGAACTCGTGGACCAGGCCAAGGCCGGGGAACGGATTCTGGTGGCGGTGAAGCTGCTGGGAACATCGCTGGACAAGCGCTACCAGGGCACGCTGCTCACGGTGAAATTTGCCCAGGGCCGGCCCGATCCGCAGGAGCTGAGCGAGGAGTTTCTTTCCGCGGCAGTGCTGATACCCAGCATTTCAAAGGATCGCGATTCGGACGAAGGCACGCTGGAGAAGGCGATCGGCCAGGTGGACATTGCGGCGCTGGATGCCGGCAACCAGGCGAAGTTCGATGCGTCGCTGCGCACGTCGGAGGCGACCCTGGAGAAGCTGCGGCCGCTGTTGCAGGAGGTGACGATGCACCTGACCGGCAACTCTCACATCGATGCGGCCTGGCTGTGGCCGCGGAGCGAGACGATCGACGTGGTGAAGCGAACCTTTTCCTCGGCGCTGCAACTGATGCACGAGTATCCCGAGTATACCTACACGCAATCGGCGGCGGCATATGACGACTGGCTGGCCGACAAATACCCGGAGATCGACGCGCACATCAAGGAACGGATCAAGGAGGGACGCTGGGAGGTAGTGGGCGGCATGTGGGTTGAGCCCGACCTGAATCTACCGGACGGCGAATCGACGGCGCGATCGATACTGATCGGCAAGCGCTGGTTCCAGCAGCACTACGGTGTGGATGTGCGGGTGGGATGGAATCCGGACTCCTTCGGCTACAACTGGCAGTTGCCGCAGATCTACAAGAAGTCGGGCATCGACTTTTTTGTAACGCAGAAGATGTCGTGGAACGACACCAACAAATTACCGCTCAAGCTTTTCTGGTGGGAGTCGCCGGACGGGAGCAAGGTGCTGACGTATTTCCCGCACGGATATGGGAACAACGACCTGAGCCCTGCGCGGCTCTCGGCCAATCTGGTGGAGGCGCGGACGATGGCGCCCGGGTTGACGGAGCTGATGGATCTGTATGGCGTGGGAGATCACGGCGGCGGCCCGACGCGGGATGTGCTGGACCAGGGCGCGCGCTGGATGCAGGCGGGCAAGGTCGCGCCGAAGATGGAGTTCGGCACGGCGACGCCGTATCTGGAAGGAGTGGAGAAGGAGATCGCTCCGCAGTCGAAGACGTGGAACTATCGGAGCATCGCCGAAGGCTATCAATATCCTTCAGCGCCGCCGGCGGGCGAGGTCTCGATCCCGACATGGGACGACGAAC
>JAKCDN010000261.1 GCA_021841795.1 Acidobacteriota bacterium
CAGTTGAACGCTCAACCGGCTGGTGTGCTTCGCCTGGATTCCGGCCAGCGAACCGCTGCGGAAAAACCTCTCCAGTCCCTTGTGGGCGAAGCTCTTAATCACGCTCCCAGTGTATCGCTAAGCGATACGGGGGTCAATTCGCGCTAGTTGGCTGTTACTGGCGGTAAAACGGGTGACTTTGAGAATCGCGGTACACACTGCGGTACACAGTCCGGTCACAATCGGCAGCAAGTGATTGAAATGGCTGGCTAGCCTGCCAGATGCTCAATCTTAACCCCCGGGTTCGATTCCCGGTAGCGCCACCAGCCATTTTGATGCGAAAGCCCGCTTGAGAAGCGGGCTTTGTTTTTTGGGGGATTTTGATTTTTCTGGCGGGGTTCTACGCTGCGAGCCGGCCGGAGCGCGATTCAACGGTACGCCTGCTCGTCGGACCATTGTCCGATCACCGGGAGCTTGGTGCGTCTTCCGCTCGCAGCTCCGAAGACGCACCAGAGCCAAATCAGGAATCCAGCCAGCAATGTAGTGCACAGGATACAAACAAGGACACGCGGGCCGACGAACCGGATATAGGGAAGAACATAAGTGAGGATGCTGCCGACGCTGATGGCAAAGACGTTGAACAGGAGCGACTGCCAGGCGTGAAATCGAACGAAGGGCCGTTTGTTGTAACGGCGGATGGCCAGGAAAAATACCGCCATCACCGGAGTGAAATAGGCAATGGCCGCAATGGCATTGTCGGATAGGCCGTCTTTGTTCAGTTTTGGCATTCGCCCTCCTTTTAGGGATTCGGAGAGGGTTGCTGATATGAGGTCATTCGCGCCCGGCCGGTTCCTGCCATCCTTTATATCCCGAGAGCCCTGTGGGCAAGAAACAGGGTGATGAGCAATCTCAGGTACATCTACAGACTAAACGAACAGAGGGATCGACGAGATGGAGCATCCCACGCCTCACTCACGGGGAATGCGCGCGTCGGATGGCTGGGGTGGTGCGGGCTGCAATCGGTTGAAAGGGTCGAATTTTCCCAGGACTCGCCGGAGCGGTGCGAAGGCGCGGGGAACTGAGGAAGCCGCTGCGGCCAATGTAGCCGGCGGCCTCCTCTGCATTGCTTTACCGTGCGCGCGTCAGGCGATCTCATAGGGATGGCGCTGGTGACGGGCAAGCAGGCTGGCGGCGATGTCGTCGCCCTGGATGTTCTCAGTTTTCGGCTCCCAGTAGATAGGATGCTGAACCTTCATTGCCATCCAATGGAGCAGGCACGTAGAGCAGGCGCGGTGGCCGATCTCTGCCGGCGCGACCGGAGGTTTGCGGGAATGGATGCAGTCGAGCCAGTTGCCGTGTTGATCGTCGGAGGTATACGCGTGCCATTCATTGGGCCCGATCACCGAATTGAGAATACCGGGGTCGCTGGCGCGCAGGGGAACAATGGGCGCGGTGGGCGCGCCGGTGGAGGTTGGCGTCGTCATGCCGTCGCGGCAGACGAAGACCCAGCCTTTGTCGCCAATCCACTTGATGCCGTTTTCAAATTCGCCCGAGATCGTCATGACCACACCGTTCTGGTAGCGGCCGTAGGTTTTAAAGGGGCCGTGAACGTTCCAAAGGCCCTCAGTGGGGAACTCGGCATGGCCCCAGATCTCGATCGGCCCGGTGAGCTCGGTATTCATCCCCCAGTGGGCGGTATCGACGTGGTGCGCGCCCCAGCCTGTAATCATTCCGGCGCCAAACTGCTCCATGCGCAGCCAGCCGGGGCGGTCGAAGCCCTGGGTGGGCATTACGCGATCGACGGTGTAGGGCACGACGGGGGTAGAGCCGAGCCACCCATCGTAATTGAAGCCCTGTGGCACCGGCATGGTCTGTGCATTGCCGCCCGCGGGGTCGCCGGGCAGGCCAATTTCCACGCGCTGTATGGTCCCGATGCGGCCGTTGCGCACCAGTTCCACGGCGCGGACAAATTGCTTCCAGCAGCGCTGCTGGGAGCCGATTTGCAGGATGCGTCCACTGGCATTGACGTGATTGACCATGATGCGTCCCTCGCGGATGGTAAGCGAGGCGGGTTTTTGCAGATACACGTCTTTGCCTGCGGTGACGGCGGCAACGGCGAGCCGCGCATGCTGGTGATCCGGAGTCGAGATCAGGACGGCATCGATCGATTTGTCCGCCAGCAGTTCGCGATAATCCGTGTAGCCGCGGGTGCTCGTCCAGGGCGTGCCCAGTTTTTTGGTGTATGCGCTGTTGACGAACTGCCGGCCCAACTCCATGCGGGTCTGGCTGAGATCGCAGACGGCCAGGATGCGATTGTCGCGTCCGGGAACGCCGGTGAATTGCAGCACTCCGGGCATATCGTGCCCGCGCGAGATGCGGCCCACGCCGATGGCTCCAATGTTGATGCGGTTCGAGGGCGCATTTGCGCCGAAGACCGAACTGGGGACAATGGCAGGAAAACCGGCTGCAACGACGCTGCCGGCGGTGGCTTTGAGGAATGAGCGCCTGGTGGCGGTCATAGCGATCTCCTTCACGACCCGAATTAAAGGCCTTCCCAATGTACACCAGCGCAGGGAAGCGCGTCAGCAGGACGCTGCCGGAGGAGGCCGGGATCTGAAGGTGTTCTGACTGGACCGAGCTGCGCGACCCCGCTCCTGGCAGCAGCGCGTCTTCAACTATCGGACAGCGCAGTGGCGGAGATTGCACAACGCGGAGGCGCTTCGCGGGGAGGGTGGTAGCATCAGAGTTGTCCGATGAAATCGAAAAAACTGCAAATTATCCCCCTGGGCGGTCTGGGCGAGTTCGGAATGAACTGCCTGGCTGTGCGCTGGGAAGACGACATTGTTGTGATTGACGCCGGCCTCATGTTCCCCGAGAGCGAGCTGCTTGGCGTTGACATTGTCGTACCCGATATCACCTACCTGATCGAGAACAAGAAGCATGTACGCGGCATAGTGCTGACGCACGGGCATGAGGATCATATCGGCGGTCTGCCGTGGATTCTGAACGAGCTGAAGGTTCCTGTCTACGCGACGGAGTTCACGCTTGCCTACGTGGAGGGCAAGCTGGAAGAGCACGAACTGCTGGACGAGACGGAGCTGATCGAGATCGAGCCCAAGCACAAGTTCACGCTGGGGCCGTTCACGATTGAGCCGATCCGGGTGACGCACTCGCTGGTGGATTGCGTGGCGCTGGCGATCGATACGCCGGCGGGAGTGATTATTCACACGGGCGACTTCAAGATCGATCTGTCGCCGCTGGACGACAAGGCGTTCGACCTGCACACCTTTGCCGAGTACGGCAAGCGGGGCGTGCTGGCGCTGCTGCAGGACTCGACGAATGTGGAGCGGTCGGGGTACACGCCGAGCGAGCGCTCAGTGATTCCGCGGCTGGACGAGATCTTTACGCAGACGCGGAAGAAGCTGTTCTTCAGTTGTTTTTCGTCGTCGATCTACCGCATCCGCATTGCCATGGAACTGGCGCGCAAGCATGGGCGCAAGGTGGCGGTGCTGGGCCGCTCGATGATGGAGAGCTCGGAGATCGCGCAGGATCTTGGTTACATCGATGTGCCGCCGGGGCTGATTGTGAACCCGGGGCAGATCCGGGATATTCCGCCCGACCAGATGATGATCCTGATCAGCGGGACGCAGGGCGAGCCGCTGAGCGCGCTGAGCCGCGCGGCGGTGGACAATCACAAGCACGCGCGCATCGATGCCGGAGACACGGTGGTGCTGAGCTCGCGGATCATACCCGGGAACGAGAAGGGGATCTTCCGGGTGATCGATCACCTGAGCCGGCGCGAGGCCAACGTGATCTACGACGACGGGCAGCATGGACTGATCCACGTGTCGGGCCACGGCAGCCAGGAGGAGATGCGGCTGCTGATCAACCTGGTGCGGCCGAAGTTCTTCATCCCGGTGCATGGGGACTATCGTTTTCTGCGCCGTCACGCGCAACTGGCGATGGAGACGGGCGCGGTGGAACACGCGATCATCATCGAAGACGGAGATGTGCTGGAGCTGGACCGGGACGACGCGCGCAAGCAGGACAAGGTGACGGCGGGACGGATCCTGATCGACTCCGGCTCGTCGATTGACGTGGTGGAAGACCTGGTGATCCGGGACCGGCGCATCCTCTCAGAGGACGGGGTGGTGCTGGCGGTACTGGCCATCAACAAGAAGACGGGCAAGGTGGAACGCGAGCCGGAGGTGCTGATGCGCGGCTTTGGCGGCGCGGACATCACCGAGCAGGCGCGGGAGACGGTGCTGAACACGCTGTCGGGATTGAGCGCGGAGCAGAAGTCCGACTACGGCATGGTGAACGAGCGGGTGCGCGTGGACCTGAAGCGCCTGATCCAGAAGACGACGGGCCGGCGGCCGATGATCATGCCGGTGATCCTGGAGATCTGACCGGCAGGGTGCGCGCGGCATGGATGCAGGCGCGCACTCCCTGCCAGGCGCAAAAGGGATTCCTGGCCGGGTTTTTGCACTGTCCATGGTGCAAAAGCGGGCAATTCTGCACCGGAACCGGTGCAATCTCCGCAGTTTTGCGGGGTAAAAATATTTTTGGATAGATCCTGCAAATAAGCTATTTATTTTCAACGGTATACGCCGAGATAAAACAGCTAAAACCCCTGCTTTCAATGGTTTGCGGCCAGAATCTAGACCGCAAAGGAGTTATGGGCGGCGGACGCTCCTCCCGCGGGCTCTGGCCGTGGTTTGCGCGCCGTGGCCCGGAGGCCGGGTTGGCTGCTGACTGGTCTTATTGTGCGCCGGACGGGGGAAATGATCGGCAAAGTTCCGGAGATATTT
>JAKCDN010000262.1 GCA_021841795.1 Acidobacteriota bacterium
TCGGAGCTGAAGATCAAGGATGCGCAGGCATACATCCTGGCCAACGGCGTGAAGGCCGATACGGACGCGATGGGTGATCTGCTGACGGAGTCCGCGGCGCACGTGCACAAGATGGAAGTGGCGCCTGCAGTCACGGCGATCAACGTAGCCGTGACCCAGGATGCCAAAGACAACCAGCATGCCGACTTCACCGTGAACCTGAAGGATGCGCTCTCCTGCAAAGAGGCTCCGGCGCCGGGATCGGTACTGGGGCTGCAGCCGGCCACCGAACTGGATGGAACCTACGATACCTACACCAAGGTTCCGGCATCCGGCTCGATGGGACCGACGGCGCAGATTGTGCTGACCGCCGGGTTCGTGCAACAGGAGCAGAAGAAGGCGGCTCCGGTGCACCACAAGCCTGCGGCAGGGCATCGCGCGCACTAATCGCAAGACAGCTTCTGGGAATTGAAAGGGCAGTCCGCTTCCGCGGGCTGCCTTTTTTCTTGGGCGGGCACGGCGTGGATGAGTTCCGGCGGGTGCAGGGCCCGTCGCAGGCGGGCCGCAGCGAGCGCGGCGCGGCTGAATGAGGGCGGCCGGGTAACTGGCGCGCGCCGGGCGGTGGCGCTTTGCTGAGCCAACCCGCCGGGAGAATGAAGCGAATGGAAGCCGCAGAGAGGCCCCGGGGCATGCAGCCGGACTTTGCCGCGCTCAGTCTTTGCGTTTTGCCGATTTGAGCTTACGTATCTCTTCGAGACGCTGGGCGAGGAGTTTTTCGCGGCCTTCCTGTGTGGGGTGGTACCAGCGGCGGCCTTTGAACGCCTCGGGCAGGCATTCCATGTCGGCAACTTTATTCTCTTCGTCGTGCGCGTAGCGGTAGCCGTCGGCGTAACCCAACTCCTTCATCAACTTCGTCGGTGCGTTGCGCAGGTGCATCGGCACGGGCTCCTGGCGCGAGCGCTCGATCTCGCCGCGCACGGCGGCGAAGGCGGTGTAGACGGAGTTTGATTTGGGCGCCAGGGAGAGATAGACGACGGCCTGAGCCAGGGCGAGCTCGCCCTCTGGAGAACCGAGAAAATCGAAGGTGTCTTTTGCGGAGAGGCAGAGGTTGAGCGCCTCGGGGGCAGCCAGGCCGATATCCTCAATGGCCATGCGCACGATGCGGCGCGCAAGATAGAGCGGGTCTTCGCCGCCGGCCAGCATGCGGCCGAGCCAGTAGAGCGCTGCGTCGGGATCGGAGTTGCGGACGCTCTTGTGCAGCGCTGAGATCAGGTTGAAGTGCTCCTCGCCGGCCTTGTCGTACTGAAGCACGCGTCTCTGCGCGGCCTCGACAGCGACCGATTTGGTAATTTTCCGGTCGTCCTGAACGAGTTGCGCGGCAACTTCGAGGGTGTTGCAGGCCGAGCGGCAGTCGCCGCTGGAGTAAGCTGCGATCAGCTCCAGCGCGTCGTCGTCGGCCGTGATGGAGAGCGCGCCCAGGCCGCGTTCCTGGTTGGCGAGCGCGCGCCGCAGCAGCAGGACGATCTGTGCGTCCTGCAACGGCTCCAGGACGTACACGCGACAGCGGGAGAGCAGCGCCGAGTTGATCTCGAAGGAGGGATTCTCAGTGGTCGCGCCGATCAGCCGGATGGTGCCGCGCTCGACATAAGGCAGAAAGGCGTCCTGCTGCGCCTTGTTGAAGCGGTGAATCTCGTCGATGAAGAGGATCGTGCGCGAGTGCATCTCCGCGGCGCGGGCGGCGTCGGCCATCACCTGCTTGATCTCTTTTATGCCGCTGGTGACGGCGGAGAACTCGATGAAGCTGGCCCTGGTGGTTTCGGCGATGATCTTGGCGAGCGTGGTTTTTCCCACGCCGGGCGGTCCCCAGAAGATCATGGAGACAGCGTCGTCGCGCTCGATCTGCACGCGCAGCGGTTTACCGGGGCCAACCAGGTGTTCCTGGCCAAGAAGCTCGTCGAGCGAGCGCGGCCGCATGCGCTCGGCGAGGGGGAGGCCGACGGCGCCGCGGGATCTTTCCCGTGCCGCGTGCGGCGGATGGGGCAGAGCTTCGTCAAACAGGCTCATCGCCGCGCTCCGGGGCGGGTTGCGGGCCTGCGATCGCTGCCCGTCCGCTGCCGCGACGCCTCATACAGCAGGATGCTTGCCGCCACGGCCGCATTCAGGCTCTCCACCGGGCCAGGGCAGGGAATTGTGACGGCGGCATCGCTCCTGGCGGCGAGCTGCGCGGGCACGCCTTTGCCTTCATTGCCGATGATGAGCGCCACCGGTTCTGCCAGATTCACCTGGCCGGCCGGCTGCGCGAGCCGCACACTCGTGGCCAGAATCCGGACTCCCGCCTGATGCAGCTTGTCCACACACTCGCGCTCGCCGGCGGCAACTAACGGCACGCGGAAGACACTTCCGGCCGATGCGCGCACCACCTTCGGGTTCCACGCGCTCACGGTGCCCGGCAGGCTGACGACGCCGGTAGCGCCAAAGGCCTCGGCAGAGCGCAGGATGGCGCCCAGATTACCGGGATCCTGCAGGCCGGCGAGAACGACGAGAAGCGCCGCTGCTTTCGGGCCGGAGGCCAGGATATGGGTCCAGTTCCAGTTTGGCGGCTCAACCAGCGCGGCCATCGGTTGCGGGGTCTCCGTGGTGAGGGCGGCGGCGAGCAGCGGCGCAGGCAGACATAGAATTTCAGTCTCAGGGGGGATGATCAGCCCGTCAAGAATCCGTTTGCCGCTCCCGGCGACGAAGACGGTTTTCAGGCTCACGCCCGCGCGCAGCGCTTCGTCAATCAAGTGCGGCCCTTCCACCGCCACCAGTCCGGTTGTGCCGCTTCCCGGCGCAGCCAGAGCCCTTCGCAGCGCCTTCAGACGCGCATTGTCCCTGCTTTCGACCAAGCGAACCGGCATCGAGCTCCCCCTCGGAGTGCTGTGGCGATTTTAAGAGCCGCCGGCGGTTTCCAGCTACCGGCCTCCAATTTTCTCCCGAAGCGAAGGAGGCATCGGGCATTGCAGGCGCAAAAAGCGCGGTGAATCGGGCCGCTCTCAGCCGAGGAAGGCGCGCAGCCGGCGGTCAGGAGCCGCAAGCCGGACGCGGAATGCTCGCCTGCAAACTTGCACCGAGGCTGGTGCTGTGATAGTTTCCGATCTTGTAACGTCTTCTTTTTACTCGGGGACCGAGGTAGGACTGCTTGTCAGCGGAAATTCTGCGTGTTCATCCCGATGAACCCCAGCCGGACCGGATCGATTACATCGTCTCCTGCCTGCGCAAGGGGGGTGTGGTTGCTCTGCCCACGGACACGTTCTACGGCCTGGCCGTGGACCCGGTCAACCTTGCCGCGGTAGAGCAGATCTACCAGATCAAGACCCGCCAGAAGCACAAGCCGCTCTCGCTGCTGATTGCCAATCTGGCGCAAGCCTATGAACTGGGACGCGATACCGATCCGCTGCTGGATAAACTCGCGGACCGCTTCTGGCCTGGCCCGCTCACGATCATCGTTCGCGCCGGAACCAAGCTGCCGCTCCGCTCCACGGCGAACACCGGCAACGTGGCTCTGCGCGTGCCGGACGCATTGATCCCGCGCATGGTGGTGGAGCAACTGGGGTTGCCGATCACAGCGACCTCGGCGAATCTGCATGGCGCCTCAGAGTGCACCAACGCCGCCTGCGTCCGCGACCAGATCGGTGATCGTGTTCCGTTGATCATCGACGGCGGTCCCACCGGGCGCGCCCAGCCCACTACGATCGTCGATCTATCGCTCGGGGCCGGGCGCTGGGAGGTTTTGCGCGAGGGCGCAATTCCGACCCATGAGATCGTCATGGTCCTGCAACGGTGAAGGCGCAGGCCACGGGAGACGGGAGCGCGGCGGCGCGGGGCGGAGTGCGAAACTAGGAAGAGATCACTACACCCCCGACCCAGACGCGTTGCCTCGATGCCCGTCCCATCCAAGACGAAGCCGTCCATTCAAGTTGCCCGCATTGTGGCGGTATTGGCACTGCTTGCTGCGGCCGGTGCTACGGTGTGGACAGGGTGGGTTTACGCGCAGATCGAGCTTTATGCCCACGAGGATCAGGCGGCGCCGGCGGACGCCATCGGCGTGCTGGGCGCGGCTGAATACGACGGCCGTCCCTCGCCGGTTTACCGCGCCCGCCTGGACCATGCGCTGGTTCTCTACCATCGCGGCATCGCACCGCTGATCATCACCCTCGGCGGCGCCGGGGGCGATCAGTACACCGAAGGCTCGGTGGGCCGCGAATACCTGATGAGCAAAGGCGTTCCCGAATCCGCCATTATTGCCGAAACCGAGAGTCGCAATACGGAGGAGTCTGCCCGCCGCATCGCCGTCATTGCCCGGGCCAATGGCCTGCACCGGCTGGTGGTGGTCAGTGACGATACGCATATGTTTCGCATCCACGAGATCTGCGCGGCCGAAGGGCTCGACGTGCTGACCTCGCCGCGGCCCCGTCCGGCCGTGGAAGAAAAGGCGCAGAAGGGCGAGCGCATTGCGCACGAGATTCTCAGCTACACCTTCTGGAGACTGCATCTGCATTGAAGGCAGAGCGCAAGAGACCGGGAGGGCGGAGCGGCGACCAGGGAGCGGATACCTACCTGAGCCAGGAACGCGGCATCAGCGCCAGCAACAGCAGGGCGAATCCCGCCGCGCCGGCGGTGGATAGAAAATTCACGGCATCGTTGTTCAGCCAGCGGCGGTGCTCGAGCGTGGCTCCCAGCAGGCTGTCGAACAGCAATCCGAAGACGGCGCCCGCGCCGCTGATCCAAAACAGGTTCCAACTGCCGTTGACGGCCCAGGCTCCCG
>JAKCDN010000263.1 GCA_021841795.1 Acidobacteriota bacterium
CCTGAAGAATCTCTCCTGCGACATCCCCCACGGCAAGCTCACCGTGGTCAGCGGCGTCTCCGGGTCGGGCAAGAGCTCGCTCGCCTTCGACACCATCTATGCCGAGGGCCAGCGGCGCTACGTGGAATCGCTTTCAGCCTACGCCCGGCAGTTCCTTGAGCGCATTGAGAAGCCGGATGCCGACCAGATCGACGGCCTTGCGCCCGCCATCGCCATCAAACAGAAAAACACCACCCGCAACCCCCGCTCCACCGTGGCGACCGCAACGGAAATCTACGATTATCTGCGCCTGCTCTACGCCCGCTGCGGCCGGGTGCATTGCGTCCACTGCGACGGCCTCGTCAAGCGCAACTCCGTGGACGAGGCGGCCGCGGCCATTCTCGCGCTGGGTGAGGGAACGCGGTTGAATGTGCTGTTTCCCGCGATGAGTGCCGCGCCGCTGCCGGAGGCGCAGGCAAAGCCGGAGAAGAGCGTTGCCCGCGCCGGCAGGAAGACAGCCAGGGCCAAAGCGGCAAAGTCCGGCGACTCGCCTCACGTTGAAGCCATGAAGGCGCGGCTCGCCGACCTGCGGTCCGGCGGGTTCAACCGCCTCTGGCAGCATGGATCGATCTTCGAGTTCTCCACGCCGGAGTCGCTCATCGATCTCGATCTTGGAGCACCCGTCTTTGTTCTCCTCGACCGCATCGCCGTCAGCGCAGAAAACCGCTCCCGCATCGTCGATGCCGTGGAGACCGCCTATCGCGAGGCCGGCGAGGTTCTCTTTGTGGAAGCGCTCCGCGATGAGGCCGCGGAGCCCCGCCGCCTGCGTTTTTCCGGCGCCTATGAGTGCACCAGTTGCCACCGTCCCGGCCGCGAGCCCGAGCCGCGCCTCTTCAGCTTCAACAATCCCTTTGGCGCCTGTCCGCGCTGCCAGGGCTTCGGCAACACCGTGGATTACGACCTCAATCTCGTCATCCCCGATCCCGGCCTCACCCTCCTGGCTGGCGCCATCGATCCCTGGAACCGGCCCAAGTACCGCCCCTGGTTTACCGACCTGCGCAAACGCGCGGCGGAGCTGGGTGTTCCCATGGACGTGCCCTGGCGCGAGCTGCCGGACTCCGCGCGCGAGACCGTCCTCCGCGGCAAGGATGGATTTGCCGGCGTCATGGGCTTCTTTGCCCAGCTCGAACGCAAGAAATACAAGCTCCACGTTCGCGTGATCCTGTCAAAGTATCGCGGCTACGCCGAGTGTTCCGACTGCCGCGGCCAGCGCCTTCGGGCCGAGGCGCGCGCCGTCCGCCTGCAGGACAGGAACATCTGCGAGGCCTCCGCGCTCACCATCGCCCAGGCCAGCCGCTTCTTCGATGCCCTGACGCTCTCGCCCATGCAGGAGCAGATCGCCGGCCCGATCCTTGCCGAGGTCCGCCAGCGGCTCAGCTTTCTCGTCGCCGTCGGCCTCGAATACCTCACCCTCGACCGCCTGGCCTCCACCCTCAGCGGCGGCGAGGCCCAGCGCATTCAGCTCGCCACCTCCCTCGGATCGCAGTTGGTCGGCGCGCTCTACGTCCTCGATGAGCCATCCATCGGCCTGCACACGCGCGACACGGCAAGGCTCATCGCCATCCTCGAAAAACTGCGCGACCTCGGCAATACCATCCTGGTCGTCGAGCACGACGCCGACATCCTGCGCGCCGCCGACCACCTCCTCGACCTCGGCCCCGGCGCCGGCGAATTCGGCGGCAAGCTGCTCGCCGAGGGCGTACTGGCTGAGATCGAAGCCAATCCAGCCTCGCTCACCGGCCGTTATCTCAGCGGAAAACTGGCCATTCCCGTGCCCACCCGGCGTCGCGCGCCGGGCCGTGAAAAGCTCCTTCTCAGGGGCGCGCGCACCAACAACCTCCGCGGTCTCGACGTCACCATTCCCCTCGGCATGCTCGTCGCCGTCACCGGCGTCTCGGGCTCGGGCAAGTCGACGCTGGTGCATCAGGTGCTCTATCGCGCCGTGGCCCACGCCCTCGGGCAGACTGAAGGCGGCGATCCATCCGCCGTCTTTGCTTCGCTCGCCGGCGTTGAGCGCCTGAACGATGTCGTGCTCGTCGATCAGACCCCCATCGGCCGCACCCCGCGCTCCAATCCCATCACCTACATCAAGGGCTTCGATCTTGTGCGCGAACTGTTCGCCGCGCAGCCCGAAGCCCGGCGGCGCTCACTCACGCCGGGACATTTTTCCTTCAACGTGCCCGGCGGGCGCTGCAACACCTGCGAGGGCGACGGCACCGTGACCGTTGAAATGCAGTTCCTGGCCGACGTGGAGCTGCCCTGCGAAGACTGCAACGGAACGCGTTATCAGCAGCGCATTCTCGAGGTGCAATACAAAGGCAAAAATATTCACCAGGTTCTGCAGATGACGGTGAAAGAGGCGCTGCGCTTCTTCGCCGGGCAGACCAGGCTCGTCGAAAAGCTGGCCGTGCTCGATGAGATCGGCCTCGGCTATCTGCGCCTGGGCCAGTCCGCGACCACGCTCTCCGGCGGCGAGGCGCAACGCGTCAAGCTGGCCGCGCATCTGGCCGCGGTGCGCGCCGTGAATGCGGCGGCCAAGCCCTCGCAGGCCAGCCGCGTGCTCTATATTCTCGACGAGCCGACCACCGGTTTGCACTTCGACGACGTATCGAAGCTGCTCACCGCATTCCGCAAGCTCATCGACGGCGGCGGCTCGCTGGTCGTCATCGAGCACAATCTCGACGTGATCAAAAGCGCCGACTGGGTCATCGATCTCGGCCCCGAAGGCGGCGACGGCGGCGGAAACATCGTCGCCGAAGGCCCACCTGAAGCGATCGCCTCGAATCTGCATTCCCACACCGGCAAATGGCTGGCAAGGGTGCTCTAAACCCAAAGACAGATCCGGTGGCCGAGCGGCCCCGTCCTCGCCGTCTCAATCCGGCAACAAATGAGGTGCCCACAAATGAGGTGCCCACGGTCCATCGCTGTCGAGGACCGTGGAGGCCGCGCAATCTCCGTCGCTACCTCGGTCAGCATTCCTGCCGGGCTGGGTTCGCAGTCTCCCGGGTGCTCAGTTCTGTGGAAGAACTCACTTTACTACCGTCAGCACTCGGGCCACGCCTACGGCTGCGCGGGATGTTCCGGATGAGGACCACGAATATTTATCGTCTCAGGATCGATTCCGTCCTTCAATCTGCCCTTATCCCTTTCACTGAGCTTGTTCCACATTTCCGGCGGAATTTTACTCCAGTCCTTGCCGTTGGCATACCAGGAATCGAGAGCCCGGTGAAGATTCTCCGTGTACTGTGCCTCGTCAGTTTCTCGATTTATGGAAGCCTGTTGGCGCACGTGATCGCCCATTTGTTTTCCTAAGATGAGCATGTATTCATTGGTCACCCGAGTGAATATCGTCTTCTGGGTTGGGTCAGCCAGCATAACGTATTTCTCATCACGGGCTTGATTAATTGCCCGCGCTGTCATCTCGAACTGCCCAGTTGCCTCGCTGCCGCTCGTGGCCAGATACCGGTTCATCACCGGATTCACCTTGCTCAAGAACTGGTTTACAGCGTTCTGCGCAGCAACTTCATCTGCTTGCTGTTCATTCCTCGCGGCGATGATCTCTTGTTCAGTGCCCATTATCATCAGTGAATCACCTACCTGCTGGGTGATCTCGGCAGTCTGCTGAATCTGCGCCGGGGCGTAATTTTGCATAGGGAGCACCGAGGATGCAGCGAAAGGAGTTATTCCTGTCGTTTGCTGGGAAAGGCTGGCTGTAATACTTTGTAACGAGTTGTCGATTGAGTTGGCCTGAGCAGGGGAGATACCGGAACTCTGCGCAGCTTGTACTCCAGGGGTGCTGGCGATTACCACCGGCATCGGTTCCTGAATTACGGTGGTTCCCAGATTGGCTGCGGAGTCTTGCATGGGTTGGACTACAGGTGCATCGGCGGCAGCCAGCGGTATAGATACCTGATCAACTCCGAAAGTAAAGTTTTCAGGGGTCACGTCGCGTTTAATTTCAACCGTAAGATCGGGGAATAGCTTCTTCAGTGCCTTTGCAAACCGCTCCTCGTAGTTTGCCGGGTGCAAGACCGCGCCGGAGTGTAATGTCATAACAGCTTCTATTGACGTACCAGTCCCTTGCGCCGCCATAGATACATAAATATCTCCCCAGTACTCTCCCCAAGAGACAGTGATAGCGTGAATTTTGGCCCGCTGTTTATCAATCGATTGGATATGCCATTTTGTGCCGATGTACCATTCTTTGCTTCCCATTAACTTCGCCGTTGTTTGGAATACGCGTTCGAGAGGCTGATTGGTGTGAAAGGTTCCAACAGCCCACTTGTCGGCGCGAACGGGAACCGAAATCAAGGCAAATGCAAAAAACACCCCAATAACCTTCTTCATAATCTCCCTACTGTCTCGTCAGAAGATCTGTTCATTAGGCCGCGCAATCTATGCCGCTACCTCGGTGAGCGTTCCTGCCGGCCGGCCCGAGTGTCGACCGGAATAAAGTGAGTCCTTCCACCAACGATGCTTGCCCCCGGTGCCTCGCCTTTAGGCACATGGGAGACCACCAGCGTCAACCCACCTTCTTCTTGTGCCTCCTACGCGTATCGAGCAGCAGACGCATCATCGCCCCTCAAACTCGGCCGGAGTCTCATCCGGCAAGGGATCGTCAACGTCGTCGGAGATCCTACCCAGGCGCAGCGCCTGGTTCAGCCCGCTGCTGGCCGCCGCATCTCTCGCGCCTGCCCACTGCCTGGCG
>JAKCDN010000264.1 GCA_021841795.1 Acidobacteriota bacterium
ACGCCGACTTCGCAATTCGGATTCGTAACGCCATAAAAAGCAGCTCCCACTTCCGGTCAGTCCCGCCCTTGATCCGATCCTGCGCAGCCGGTCTCAAGCCCCGGCCTGCGCTTGCGCGCATGCGGCCGAATGTCAGGAACTGGATGCCAGAAGCTGTTCTTCCTCCGCCCGCTTCTTGACCAGCGCCACCACGTCGCTCAGGGCCGAATCCACGCTCGTGGCGGTGGCGCGCGTCACCAGTTCCACCTGGCCCGCGGCGGCTTTCTTGCCTACGTTGATGCGATAGGGAATGCCGACCAGATCCGCATCCTTGAACTTGACCCCGGCGCGCTCGTCCCGGTCGTCGAGCAGCACATCCAGCCCGGCAGCCTCAAGCTCGGCGGCAATCTTCTCGCCGGTGGCGCGCAGCGCGGCGTCGCCCACATTCGTAATCGTCACCACCACCGTGAACGGCGCGATCGACGCCGGCAGGCAGAACCCATTGGCGTCGTTGGCCTGCTCGATGGCCGCGGTCAAAATACGCTCGATGCCAATGCCGTAGCTGCCCATGATTGGCGTCACTTCCTTGCCGTTCTCGTCGAGCACGCGCGCACCCATCGACTCCGAGTACTTGTAGCCGAGCTTGAAGATGTGGCCCACTTCCACGGCCTTGCCCACGACGAGCTTGCCCGCGCAACCCTCCGCCGGACAGTTCTCACCCTCGTTGACGCTGCGGATGTCAGCCGCGAGCGTCCAGGTGAAGTCGCGGCCCGGCGTCACGTTGCGCAGGTGGTAGTCGAGCTTGTTGGCGCCGCAGACCATGTTTTTGCGGCCTTCGAGGGCGCGATCGACGATCAGCGTCAGCCCTTCGCCAAGCGGCTGCGCATCATGCCTGAGCTCCACCGGCCCCAAAAATCCGGCCGGGGCGTGGAAGAAGGTTTCGAGCTCCTCGGCCAGCATAGGCCGCAGCTCCGATGCTCCAACTGCTCCAAGCAGTTTTGTCTCATTCACCTGATGGTCGCCGCGCAGGAATGCCGCCACGCCGTGCCACGCATCTTTCTTTCCGCCCGTGCCGCGCTTGAGCGCCATATAGGCCACGCACTTGATGTCATTGGCCGGCGACATCTTGAGGAATGCCGCAATGTCGGCAATCGCGCCCATTCCCGGGGTATGAATCAACTCCGGCTTGCCGTCGCCCGCAGGCTCAAGCTCTGCAACCGCATCGAGCCGCGACGTCGCCTTTTCTAAATTCGCCGCGTAGCCGCACTGGGGGCAGCTTGCGATCAGGTCTTCGCCGGCGTCGGTGTAGACCATGAACTCCTGCGACTGCGAGCCGCCCATGGCGCCCGAATCCGCCTCAACGGCAACGAACTTGAGGCCGCAGCGGGTGAAGATGCGGCGATACACGGCATCGTGCAGGTCGAAGCTCTTGTCGAGGCCAGCCTTGTCAATGTCGAAGGAGTAGGAGTCCTTCATAGTGAACTGGCGCACGCGCAGCAGGCCCGACTTGGGCCGCGGCTCGTCGCGGAACTTGGTCTGAATCTGATACCAGATCTGCGGCAACTGCTTGTAACTGCGCAGCTCGCCGCGCGCAATCACGGTCATGATCTCTTCGTGCGTCATCCCCAGGCAAAGCTCCGCGCCCTTGCGGTCCTTGAGCCGGAACATGTTGTCGCCCATGCCGGTCCAGCGCCCGCTCTCCTCCCACGGCTCCCGCGGCAGAATGCCCGGCAGATAGAACTCCTGGCCGATGCGGTCCATCTCCTCGCGCACGATCGCGATGATCCTGTTCAGCGACCGCTGGCCCAGGAACAGATAGTTGTAGATGCCCGCGCCGAGCTGGCGAATGTAGCCCGCGCGCAGCAGAAACTTGTGGCTGGCGACCTCGGCGTCCGCAGGAGCCTCCCGCAGGGTAGGAATAAACAGCTTCGACCAACGATGCATAGTAAGGAAGAGCAAACTTTCCCGCCCGCCGGACGCGGACGAAGTGCGAATGACTGCTCCGTCTATTCTAAATGTCCTGGGAGTCGGGCGCCGACGCGCGCTCATTGTTCCAGAGCGAATGCAGCGCGGCGCGTGGATGAGGCGCAGAATCTGTATCGCGCCGGCGGCGGGCCGATTGAAGGCCATGCGCCTGCGGACCACGGGCGCGCGGACATGGGTATTCCTGCCCGCTTCAAGCGATCCTGCCGATGCGCTGTCAACAAAGCCAAATGTCTGTGTCGAGGCCATCCGCCAAGATGCTCAAATCAACTCCACGCCCCAGAGATCGTGCAGGTGCACAACGCCCTCGACCTTTGCGTCCGCATCGACAACGACGAGCGAGGTGATCTTGCGTTCTTCGAGGATGGCCAGCGCTTTGGCCGCCAATTCTTCGCCGGCGATCGTGCGCGGGTGTGAATTCATGGCCTCGCCCGCGGTTTTGCCGAGCGCCGCGCCGCCTTCGCGCTCGAGGAGCCTGCGCAGATCGCCGTCGGAGATGACACCGCGCAAGCGGCGGTCCTCCTGCACGGTGGTCATGCCCAGCTTCTTCGACGACATCTCGAAGATCACATCGGCCATCGGCGTGGCCGGCGTCACGGCGGGAATCTCTTCGCCCCCGTGCATCAGGTCGCGCACCCGCGCCAGCCGCTTGCCCAGCTTGCCGCCGGGGTGCAGCTCGGCAAAATCCTCGGCGCGGAATCCCTTGCGCAGGCTCACCGCGACGGCCAGCGCATCGCCCAGCGCCAGCATCGCCGTTGTCGACGCGGTGGGCGCCAGATTCAATCCGCATGCCTCGCGCTCTACGGAGCAATCCAGAACCACGTCGCTTGCCTGGGCCAGCGTTGACTGCAGGTTGCAGCAGAAGGAGATGAGTGCGTCGCCCTTGCGCTTGAGTGTCGCCAGCAGGCGCAGGATCTCCTCGGTCTCTCCGCTCGCCGAGAGCGCAATCACCACGTCGCCCGGCATCAGCATGCCCAGATCGCCGTGCACGGCCTCGGCCGGATGCAGGAACAGCGCCGGCGACCCCGTCGAGCTCAGCGTCGCGGCGATCTTCTGCGCAATAATGCCGCTCTTGCCCATGCCGGTCACCACCACGCGGCCGTGCGACTCGCCGCAGCGCAGAATCATCTCTACCGCGCGCCCGAACCGCTCGGCCATCGGCCCGTCGAGCCGCGCCGCAAGCGCCGCAAGCGCCGCCGCCTCCGTCCGCACCAGCGCCGCCGGCTGGAATGCTTCATCCCGATTCTGAGAGTTCATCGGCCTATGATGGTAACAAATGCAGGGATTGAGGGACCAAGGGGTTTGCGGCCCTGAAGGTGCATCGGCCAATGCCGGTGGTGTAATACAGAGGAGAGGCTTTTGGATCGCGTCCAGCGCCGCTGCGTCGCGGAAGCAATGCCGCCGGCCCTGTTCCGGCGTCAAGCAGGAGCGGCCCGCCGCATCTTCCGCACAGACCGCTCCCATTCCGGAGCTGCCGTGATTCCCGCCTTCAACCGCCGCGCCGCCCTGGATTGACCGCCATGTCGCTCGATGCACGCTCCCGGAAGAAATCGCCTCTCGATGAGGCCGCGCTGTATGACTATGCCGTCAAGGCACTCGGCCGGCGCATGCGGACGGAGGCAGAACTGTGCCGCCTTATGGCTGCGCGCGTGGCGGCCGGCGAGCCAGGCGAGGCGGCGATGCGGGCGGTCTTGCGGCGGCTGAAGGAATACGGCTTTCTCAACGACCGGTCATTCGCCGAGACCTATGTGCGCCTGCGCCAGGAGAACGAAAAGTTCGGCGCCCGCCGTGTCCGCCAGGATCTCCGCCAGAAGGGGATTCGACCCGATCTGGTCGAGCAGGCCGTGGGCGCCCGCTACGCCGAGACCAGCGAGGAAGCGCTCGCCCGCGAGCACCTGGAGCGCAAGCGCATCAAAAAACCCGAAAGCGAGAAAGAAGCCGCGCGCATCGTCCGCCGTCTGATGGCCGCGGGATTTTCAACCGGCACAATCTACAAGATCCTCCGCCGCTGGGAGGTTCCTGAGGAATCGCTGGCGCCGCTGGAGACCCTGGACTCCGATCACGCCGAAGAGTAAAACCCGCCGATTCATCCCCATCCGGCGTCCGCCTGCCCTCCGCGGGTGGTTACACTAAAAGAGCCATGCAATTTCGCTCTGGGAATGAGATTAGAGAGCTGTTTCTGCGCTTTTTTGAGTCGAAGGGGCACCGCCGCGTGCACTCTTCCTCGCTGGTGCCTGCCAACGACCCCACCCTCCTGTTCACCAATGCAGGAATGAACCAGTTCAAGGATCTCTTCCTGGGTGCTGAAAAGCGCGAATACGCGCGGGCGACCACCTCGCAGAAGTGCGTTCGCGCGGGCGGAAAGCACAACGATCTTGAGAATGTCGGCTTCACCCGCCGCCATCACACCTTCTTCGAGATGCTGGGCAACTTTTCCTTCGGCGACTACTTCAAGAAGGACGCGATCGCCTTTGCCTGGGAGCTCGTCACCAGCCCCGAGTGGATGGGCATTCCCAAGGATCGTTTGTACGTGACGATCTTCGAGGGCGCCGATGGTGTTCCGCGCGACGACGAGGCCGAGCAGTTCTGGATCGAGACCGGCGTCGCGAAGGAGCGTATTTTTCAGTACGGCCTGAAAGACAACTTCTGGCAGATGGGCGAGACCGGACCCTGCGGGCCGTGCTCGGAGATCTTCTACGACATGGGCCTCGAAGCCGCTGAAACACCCGGCATCGACAAGCCGTTCGGCCAGGATGAGGCGCGGTACGTGGAGATCTGGAA
>JAKCDN010000265.1 GCA_021841795.1 Acidobacteriota bacterium
AGTCGCTGCGGCTGCGGAAGAAGGTTCTGCAGGCGAACAAGCGGCCCAAGCGGTGGGAAAAATCTGCGATAGCCGCCGGCTCGGAATAGAAGCGCCGGAGAGATTCGCGGCGAGCGGCCGAGGCGCTCAACACAGCGCCTCGCCATGAGCTATAAGAGCCGCCTGGCTTCGCGCACGCGCTCCAGCGCCTGTTCGGCCGTTGCGCCGACCGCCGACAAGTGGCCCATCTTGCGTCCCGGGCGGGGCGTGTGTTTCTCGTACAAATGCAATCGCACGCCGGGCACTTGCAGTGCGGCAGACCAATTCGGTTCTTGGCCCAACCATAGATCGCCGAGCAGGTTCGCAATCGCGCAGGGCGCGATCAACTCGGTCGATCCCAGGGGCAGATTGCAGACCGCGCGCACCAGTTGCTCGAACTGGCTGGTGGCGCAGCCGCGCTCGCTCTGGTGGTAACTGTTGTGCGGCCGCGGCGCAAGCTCGTTGACGAAGAGCTCCCCGGCGCGCGTAACGAAGAGCTCGGCGCAGAGCAGGCCAACGAGATCGAGCCGGGCGATGAGATCGGCAGCGAGCGATTCGGCGCGGGATTCGAGCTCCGGCGCAACGCCGGCGGGCAAGACGCTCCAGGCGAGGATCTGGTTTTCATGATGGTTGCGAGCGGCAGGAAAGGCGCGCACTTCGCCGGATGGGCTGCGCGCGGCCATCACGCTGATCTCGCAATCGAGATCGAGGGCTTTTTCGACGACCGCCGGACGCCCGCCTAATGCGCGCCAGGCAACACCCAGGTCTGCACCGTCCCCCTGCTGTATGCGCACCTGCCCGCGGCCGTCGTAGCCGCCGCGGCCGGTCTTGACGAACACATCGCCGCCCAGCGCGGCAACGGCCTCGCGCAGCTCGGCCTCGCTTTGCGCCACGCGAAACGGGCCTACGGGAAAACCGTTCTCGGCCAGCCACGGCTTCTGCAAGGTCTTGTCCTGGATGATCCGGATGGGTTCGACGCCGGGGCGCAGCGGCGCCAGACCTTCGACCACACGCAGCGCGTCGACGCCGATCTGCTCGATTTCGAGCGTCACCGCATCGGCGCCCGAGGCCAGCCGCCGCGCGGCGTCCACGTCATCCCAGCGGCCCACGACGGTTTCATCAACGACAAAGCCGGCGGGACAGTTAGGCTCAGGATCCATCACGCGCACGCGATAGCCCATGGTGCGCGCGGCCATTGCCGTCATGCGTCCAAGCTGGCCGCCGCCTAGAATGGCGATCAGCGCGCCGGGTTTTATCTCTGCGTTTGGAGTCGATTCGGGGATCACCGGGAAGTTTCCTCTGCCACGGTCTGGTCGAGCACTTCCTGGGTGCGCGCGGCGCGCCATGCGGCCAGGCGCTGGTAGAGAGCGGCGTCGGTTGCGGCCAGAATCTCCGCGGCGAGCAGTGCGGCATTGGCCGCGCCGGGCTTGCCGATGGCCAGCGTGCCCACGGGAACGCCTTTGGGCATCTGCACGATCGAGAGCAACGCGTCGAGGCCGTTCAACTGCGTGGCGGCAACCGGGACGCCGAGGACGGGAACGAGCGTCTTTGCCGCCAACATGCCGGGCAGATGCGCCGCGCCGCCGGCTCCGGCGATGATCGCGCGCAGACCGCGCGCGTGCGCGGTCTCGGCATACTCAAAAAGCCGATCGGGCGTGCGGTGCGCGCTCACAATGCGAGTTTCGTGGGGAATCTGCAGTGCGCGCAGGATTTCGACGGCAGCCGAGAGCGTTTCATAGTCGCTCTTGCTGCCCATCACCACGCCCACCAGCGGTTGTTGGCTCATGGGGAGATTATACGGAAAACGTGCCTGTGGCGGAGCGCGTTCAGTGCCTACGCCAGGCCTGCAGCGCGACCTCTACCGCGGCAAATAAAACGCTGACCGCGGCCAGGAAACCTTTGGCGCGCTGCCAGTTCTGCTCGTGGCGGTCCATGCGGCGCTCCAGTTCGGCCAGGCGTCCGCCGTTGCCGTCGCCCATCAGGCCGGCCATCTGCGACTTGAGCACGCTCAAATCACTGATGACCTGAGCTTCAAATTCATTCATCATACGCATCGAGCGCACTCCGTAGAAAAAGTCAGGTTACAGCGGCTGGGCTTGAGGAGACACCCTGCCGCCTGAATCTCCAATCTGCCAACCCGCCGACTTGCCGCTTGACGCATCAGCTCAGCGGCAGATTAATAAACAACGCGGTTGAAAACTCCGAGTAGTTCGGCGGCGTAGAACCGTCGTACATGCGGATATAGAAGCGGTCGCTGGCCGAGACGCGCGAGAAGGTCATGGTCTGCTGCGAGCCGCGCAGGACCAGAGTTGGATCTTCGCCGGGCTGGAAGGCGTAGTCGCGCAGCCGGATCTCGAAGCCTCCGCCCGCAGGCGGAGTTACGCCGGGATTCACGGTCACCGCAGTTCCGCTCAGGGCCGTCACCGTGAGCCGGTTGAGATTGGGAAGCACGGCAAGATTCGCTGCCGCCGGCAGCCATGCATTGACCGGCACAGCTCCGCTGGACTTGATCGCCAGATCGTCGGCCCAATCGTTGGCAAACGCGATCTCGTACTGCACAAGATCGGGGGAGCTCGGACTGTAGATAACCTTGACCGTGCGCACCACGACCTGCGCGTCGAGGTTTGTCGAAGGCGCGTTCAGAAGCAACGCATCGCCCGGCCATACATCGGCAGAAAAGCTTGAGCGGTTGCCCCGGTAGGTTCCGCTCCAGAAGGCGCTCACGCTGGAAGCCGCCTGCGACATGACCAGCGCGGCATTGCGGCAATCCGCCGAACTGCGCGCCGGAGGAGCCGTCACCGATCCGATCCACGCAGCCACCCACGGCGATCCCGCCTGCGCCAAGGCCTGCTGGCTGGCCGTATTCACGGCGCGGCCCAGGGCGCGATGCAGAGTTCTGTAACTCACCGCGATCTGCTCACCGGCAACCGGAGTAAAGCCGGTGTAGAACACGACTCTCCCGGTGCGCTCGACATGACACTCCGCCGCCTGAGCCGTGGCGCCGATGCGGCGTGTATAGGCTCCGCTGCCCGGCGGAGTGCTTACCACCCATCCTGAACCCAGGTTCGTGAGATTGATCGCGCGTATGGCGCCGATCATGTTGATGCTGCTGACCGGCAGCAGATTGCAGGGAGCCGGCAGATACTGAATGGCGCCGTCATAGATTGTGAACGGCGTGGCGCCGACGCCGTTGACGAACTGCTGAACTTCCATCTGCACGCTGGCGGGCGCAACCACCCATGCGCCGCCCGCGGCAATCAGCCCGCTATCGCCGCAGGCGTAATACATGGCGCCGACACGATGACTCTCGGGACAGTGAATGCGTATCCGCAGCGTGTATTGGTCCGCGGAGTTGACGGCGAATGCGGTTCCAGCCGGCGTGCCCATCACCAGCGGCTGCAGGGTAACGTTTCCTGTGCCCTGCTGCGCGGTCACCTGAATGCCTGCGGCGCATCCGGCAGCCATCTGATTTCCGTTGAAGAATCCGCCCAGAATACCGGCGCTTCCCGGCGACAGGGTCACGCCGACCAGTTCCAGCAGCAGAGTGCCGCCCATCTCGATCGGATCGAGCCACGCTAGGGTCGTCTGCCCGTCATTGCCGTTGCCGCCGTTGATGGTAAAACCGTTGGCACCCAATCCGAAGTAGTTCCCGCCGCTCGCACTCCAGATGGTCGGATCGATAACCGGTTCGTCAAACAACTCATGGATGATGATGCTCTGCGCGGTGGGGGGGAAATACGGATCTTCGGCGAGGATGAAGTTCGTCGTCACACCGTCGCCCAGAAAATACTCGGTGACGTAGGCCGCCGACTCGTTCTCGCCGCAGACTGTCACATCGTTGGCCAGTGCGCGTTTCACGCTGGAGGTGAGCGCCAGATTGGCAAGATTCAGGCTGCCGTCAGTTTCATTGAGCGGATGGATGGTGGATTGAACCGCGGCAAGCGTAACAGCGCCGTTGAGAGCGCGATATGCCGATCGCGCCATGGCTGCGGCCTGGCCCGCGCTCCTGCTCCAGTTCGCGCCGCGGTCAGGCACAAAACAGCCCACCGGCGTTTGCAGGGTGAGCCCCAGCGCGGAGAGCGCCGTCGATCCGGACTGCTCGATCAGCAGGGCCAGCACCTGGGCCGCGGTCAGATTGCTCACGCCGGCGCTCGGAGGCATCAGCATCTGGTCGAGCAGCCACTCATCGCTTACCGCCTGAATGGCGGTGCGGTAACGTGGCCCCTCGACCCCAACCCCCGCATACTCCGGAAGCGGGCCGGCAGCGATGTATCCGGTAAAGTATGGCGTGCCGTCGTCACCGGTCACCGCCAGCGCCTGAAAGCGCGCGGGCAATGCCAGACCCCCGTTCGGAGGCAAGCTCAGCCACAACTGGCATACAGAGGGCTCATTGATCTTGCGTTCGATTGCCAACGGACGCGCGGCATCGAGAGCCGCGGAGTAGTCCTGCCCCTGAATCGTAATCTTCATCGTCATTCGTCCGTTCTCTGTTGCTTTTCGCCAAACAGTTCTCTGACCGCTTTCAACCTGCGTTGCCCGCACCCGACCTTTGCGCCGCCACACCCTGGAGGACAGCATGAAATCGCGCGCAAGCCGCAAGGCTGGAAGCTCGCGCGGACGGGAGTCCAGCCGATTCCAGTCGCGCGCCTGAGGCCGCGCCGCATTCCTGATCTCAGCGCCCTCACACCAGCGCATTCGGGGCCG
>JAKCDN010000266.1 GCA_021841795.1 Acidobacteriota bacterium
ACCAGTTTCAGCAGCGGTTCCCACTCAAGAGCAGCGGAATCCGCATGCTCCACAGGCGACGGAATTGAATCGAAAAGCGCCATCAGAGACTATGGTAGCCGTTTCAGGGCGCGCCGCTCGGCCTGCACTGCGCAAATTCCCATGCACGCAAGGCCCTTCACCGGCGGCCAAAGATCGGCGCCAAAGTCATGCGCATGCAACGTAAGAAATATCGCCCACGATGATTCATGGCCTGCCGCAGACTGCGTAGGCGTTGCCGCGGCCGCGTGCGGAGAGTTGGAGTGGATGCCGGAGCCTTGCGCTGCAAGAACTCCATGGTGGTACGACAGAGTCGCTTCGCGCTCCGCGATCAGCTCGCCGTCCCGGATGCCCCGGAAGTAGGGGTTGCCGTCGAGCTCGTCGAGCTGGACTCGCTGCTGCCCGCGCTCTTTGCCTCGGGCTTGCTCTCTGTCCCGGCCTTCTTTTCGGTCGATCCCGTCTGCGAACTGGATCCCCCGCTTTTTCCGGCATAGTCATTCACGTACCAGCCCGCGCCCTTGAACTGCAGCCCGGGTGCGGTCAGCAGCCGTTCCAGCTCACCCTCACACTGGGGGCAGACCGTTAAAGGCTCGGAGTCGAACTTCTGAATCTTCTCAAAACGATGTCCGCATTTTGTACAGCGATAGGGGTACAGAGGCAAGTTTTCTCTTCTCCAGCAGAGCGTCTTTCACTTCTTCAATTCTATCGGGAAGACGGCATTTTTTCAGCCTTCGCCGCCCTCCCGTCCCATCCCGGGGCCACCTGGGCTCTCAATGTGCCGCCAAATGCACGGACGCGCTCATGTTCTCCCACTCCAGCTTCAGCGTACCCTTGCCGTCGCCATCGTCAGTCAATGTGTAGGTCAGATCCTCCACCATGGCCGAAGGCTTCGACATGCTCATCGCCGTCTTTCCAAGATCCTTCGCCGGATCGTACGACAAACCCCACTCACCTGTCGCCTTGCTCACGATCAGCATCCACTGCGTGGGGTTGGACATATCCACGAACAGCGTATATGTCCCGGCCGGAACATGAAGATCGCCCAGCGTGATGTCGCCGTCGGTCTTAAGGATCGTGGCGGCGTTTGCGCCTGCGCGCCACACCGGATAGTGCGGATCGTGGCTGATCAATCCGTCCTTGGTAAAAATCTTGCCTTCGCGTCCGCGCACCCGCGGCGAACTGTAGGTAATGGTGACGGTTTTGCCCGCAAAACTCGCCGTCGCAGTCGCCGGCGGGCTCTGCGGCACACCATGGTGTGCGCCCGCAGGCGCGGGAGGCATGCTCATCGGCGGAGCCTGCTGGGCCATCAGTGTGGTTGCAGCAAAAAGCAATCCCGTACAAATCAAAACTGGTTTCATCGCGATGCTTCTCCTCTGGCAGAGCCTCGCCTTTTTAGCTTGGCCCCGACGCGATGATTGTCGCATTCCGCGGCCCATTTGCAAAAGCCGCCTCAGCGCCCGCCCTGTTATCATGCGCCCAAGGACGATCGATGGCGGAATCATCCATGCTCAGTTCCCCTGGCGCGCGCTTTCGTGCCGCGCTTGCGGCGGAGAAACCCCTGCAGGTTGTCGGCGCCATCAATGCCTACGCGGCGCGGCTTGCCCACGCCGCCGGCTTTCGCGCCGTCTATCTCTCCGGCGGCGGCGTCGCCGCAAACTCCCTCGGCCTTCCCGACCTGGGTATCAGCACAATGGAAGACGTTCTCATCGACGTCCGCCGTATCACCGATGCCTGCCCGCTCCCTCTGCTCGTAGATATCGACACAGGCTGGGGCGGCGCCTTCAATATTGCGCGCACCATCCGCCAGATGATCAAGGCCGGCGCTGCCGCCGTGCACATCGAAGATCAGGTCAGCGCTAAGCGTTGCGGCCACCGCCCCGGAAAAGAGCTTGTGCCCGCTGCAGAAATGGTGGATCGTATCAAGGCCGCGGTCGATGCCCGTACCGATCCCGGGTTTATCCTCATGGCCCGCACAGACGCGCTCGCCGGCGAGGGGCTCAGCCTCGCGATCGAACGTGCCCAGGCCTACGTGGCAGCCGGCGCCGATATGATCTTCGCCGAAGCCGTCACCGACGCCTCGATGTACACCGCATTCCGCACTGCCGTGGGTGTGCCCATACTCGCCAACATCACGGAGTTCGGTAAGACCCCGCTCTTCACCCGTGACGAGCTCGCCGCCGCCGGTGTCGATATCGTTCTGTACTGCTGCGCCGCCTACCGGGCCATGAACGCAGCGGCGCTGCAAGTCTATGAGACCATCCGCGACGAGGGCACTCAGAGAAATCTCCTGCCCCGGATGCAGACCCGCGATGATCTGTACAGGTACCTTGATTACCATGCCTACGAACAAAAACTGGACCAGCTGTTCGCCCGCAAGGCCGCAGGCGAAAGCACGATGGAACCAGGCGGCGGAAGCACGCGCCGGTGACCGCACGGCAGGGCCGGATCAGCTTCCAATGCTGCCCATCGCAGAACACCCCTCTCTTCGCTGGAGGTCGAGATGAGTCCTGAAGACACCGCGTTTAAGCCCAAAAAATCCGTCGCCCTCTCCGGCACCCCCGCCGGCACTACCGCCATCTGTACCGTGGGCCACAGCGGTAACGATCTGCACTATCGCGGCTACGATATTGGCGATCTTGCCGCACACTGCGAGTTCGCCGAGGTCGCGCATCTGCTCATCCACGGCAAGCTTCCCTCCACGCCGGAACTCACCGCCTACAAAAAGCGGCTGCTCGGCCTGCGCGCCTTGCCCGATGCCGTCAAGCATGCGCTCGAACAGATCCCTGCGCACGCCCACCCCATGGACGTGCTCCGTACTGGAGTCTCCGTGCTGGGCTGCCTGCGCCCCGAGGCCGCGGATCATAATGAGGCTGGCGCGCGCCAGATCGCCGATTCCCTGCTCGCTTCACAACCGTCGATGCTCCTCTACTGGCACCACTACGCGCGCCACGGCAAACGCATCGCCGTCGATGCTGACGCCACCCCACTTGCCGAGCACTTCCTGCATCTGCTCCACGGCCGATCGCCCAGCGCGGACTGGGCGCAGGCCATGCAAGTCTCGCTCACCCTCTACGCTGAGCACGAGTTCAACGCCTCCACCTTCACCGCCCGCGTCATCGCAGGCACGGGCTCCGACATGTACTCCTCGATCTGCGGCGCCATCGGCGCGCTCAAAGGACCAAAGCATGGCGGAGCCAATGAAGTCGCCCTCCTCATTCAACAGCGCTACAGCACCGCCGATCAGGCCGAAGCCGACATCCGCGCCCGCGTCGAAAAAAAAGAGGTCGTCATCGGCTTCGGTCATCCCGTCTACACCATCGCCGACCCGCGCAGCAACATCATCAAGGAGCAGGCGCGCCGGCTCGCCGTCGACGACGAGGGCAGGCGGCTCTTCGCAATCGCCGAGCGCATCGAAAGCACCATGCACCAGACCAAGCACATGTTCCCCAACCTTGACTGGTTCTCCGCCGTGGCTTATCACCTCATGGGCATTCCCGTCGATCTCTTCACGCCCATCTTCGTCATCGCGCGCACCGCCGGCTGGGCCGCGCACATCATCGAGCAGCGTCAGGATGGCAAGATCATTCGCCCCTCTGCCATCTATACTGGACCGCAGAATCTCCAGTTTGTGCCGATTGAGCAGCGGACCGGGCAACCCGAATCAGTTAACGCTCCTATCATCGGTCTGTCATCCTGAGCGGGAGTTTGCCGCGCCCCTTAGGGCAAAAGCACGCGTAATCTTCAGCAAATCAAGGAGTCGGTTTGTCGTCGCACATCAGCAATCAGCGCCCCGCCCCCGATCGGGTCATCTCCGACATCGCCGACTATGCGCTCAGCTACCAGGTCAACTCGGATCTCGCGTACACCACCGCCCGGTATTGCCTCATCGACACGCTCGGCTGCGGCCTTGAGGCCCTCGACTACCCTGCCTGCACCCGTCTGCTCGGCCCCATCGTACCCGGCACCGTCGTCCCCAACGGCGCGCGCGTCCCCGGCACAAATTACGTGCTCGATCCCGTACAGGCTGCTTTCAACATCGGCGCCATCATTCGCTGGCTCGACTTCAATGACACATGGCTTGCCGCCGAGTGGGGCCACCCCTCTGACAACCTCGGCGGCATCCTCGCCGCTGCCGACTGGCTCTCGCGATCGGCCCTCGCTGCAGGCAATGCCCCGCTCACCATGCGCGACGTTCTCACCGCCATGATCATGGCCCATGAGATTCAGGGCTGCATCGCTCTCGAAAACTCTTTCAATAAGGTAGGCCTCGATCACGTCGTCCTCGTCAAGGTCGCCTCCACCGCCGTCGTCTCGCGGTTGCTCGGCCTCACGCGCGAGCAGACCGTCAACGCCGTCTCCAATGCCTGGATCGACGGCCAGAGCCTGCGCACCTACCGTCACGCCCCCAACACCGGCTCGCGCAAAAGCTGGGCCGCGGGCGATGCCACCAGCCGAGCCGTGCGTCTGGCGCTGATGGCCCGCGCCGGCGAGATGGGCTATCCCTCTGCGCTCACCGCCAAAACCTGGGGTTTCTACGACGTCAGCTTCCACGGTCAGCCGTTCAGGTTCCAACGCGCTTACGGCTCCTACGTGATGGAAAATGTCCTCTTCAAAATCAGCTACCCGGCCGAGTTCCACGCGCAAACCGCCGTCGAAGCTGCAATCAAGCTGCGCGCGCGCCTTGATCGGGCCGGCCTTTCG
>JAKCDN010000267.1 GCA_021841795.1 Acidobacteriota bacterium
TGCTCCTAACTCCTTTGCTGTCTAGATTCTGGCCACAAGCCATTGAAAACAGGAATTTTAGTCAATTTCATATCGCGCAAACATCTGAAAATAAACAACTTATTTTCAGGATCTATCAAAACATTTTTTTAGGGGGCTCAACCCGCGGAAATGCACCGTTCCCAGTGCAAACCGCCCGCATCCCGCCTCCGGCAATCACCCTGCGCCCCGGCATCGCCGCCGCGTGGCGTCGGCCGCCTCTACTTCGGCCCCGGCTGCTTCACCGGCTTCACCTGCGGATAGTAGCCCGTCCGTGTGCGCACCGTCAGCTTGCCCATCCCCTTGGCCGCGGCCGTCACCTCCACCTTCCGGAATCCCGGAATTGAAGTCGGCTTCGTCGAGTGATAGCCAATCGTGTACTGGCTGCGGATGTCCTGCGCCACCTCCGACGCAATCTGGTCCACCTCGTCGATTGACTTGGGGAAAAACGCCAGGCCGCCCGTCTCCTGTGACAGCATCTCCAGTGCGCGCCGCGCGTGCCGCACCTCGGCCCGGTCCATCTCGTCGCCGAACAGCAACCCGATCGTGTAGATCACCGGCCCGGACAGATCCTGCACCCGCCGTATGGTCTGCTCCAGTCCCAGGCTCGACGCATTGTCGTCGCCGTCCGTGATAATCACCAGCACCTGCTTGGGCCGCTTCGCATCCGACGCCAGCTTGTCCGCCGACGCCGCCACCGCATCGTAGAGCGCCGTCCCGCCCCGCGAGTCGATGTGCGACAGGCCGTCCCGAAGCTTGCTGATCTCCGAGGTGAAGTCGCAGTCGATAAACGCCTCGTCCGAAAAGTTCACCACAAACGCCTCATCCTGCGGATTCGACGCCAGAACCAGATCCAGCGCCGCCTTGTTCACCGCCGGCCGCTTGCGATACATCGACCCCGAGTTGTCAATCACCAGCCCCATCGACACCGGAAGATCCGTGTGCTGAAAGCCGATGATCGTCTGCTTCACCCCGTCCTCGAAAACCTGAAAGTTGTCCTTGGTCAGGTTCTGCACCAGTTGGCTGCCGTTCAGCACCGTGGCGTTCAGCACCACCTCTTCCACGTCCGTGTGCAGCAGGAATCCTGACCCTTCCTTGTGCACCGTTCCGCTCGGAGCCTGCGCAGGCGCGCTGTCGGGCGAGCGCACGGGATCGCTGTCCTGCTTGAGCGCAGGCCACTGTTCGGCCCCGGACGTCGTCGCTGGAACGTGGGACGCTTGCGCCGGGAGCAACAATCCCGATGCAAGCAGAAACGCGGTAAGAATGACCTTACTGCAAGGGCGCATAGTAACCGGTGCGAGCATAAACGGTCAGCGGAGGCAGTCCCGGTGCAGGATTCGCCTTCACTTTCACTTTACGCCACTTGCCGTCGCTCGCCATATCCCTCGGCTGGTAACCGATCGCGTATCGATTGCCCAGTTCGGTCGCGATCTTCTCCGCCGGATCGCTCATCGCATCCACATCGTCCACCCGGAACAACCGCCCGCCCGTCGCCCCGCTGATCTCGTCAAGCCGCAGCGGGCCGGTCCGCTCCTCCGGCGTCTGCGCGCATGGATCGAAGATCCCGATCGCGGCAATCTCCACGTCCGCCTCGCGCAGGTTGATGTGCCGCCCTGCGATACAATCATTCCTGTAGATCCCGCATTCCCACTGCCGGCAACGGCTGGGCGGGTGTCACAATCCACCCCTTTCAAGGCGGAGCTCGACCTCACTCATGGCTCGCATCTATCCCTTTCGCGCATGGCGTTACAACCCTTCCGTGGTCCGCTTGGACGACGTCGTCACCCAGCCCTATGACAAGATCACGCCGGCCATGCAGCAGGCCTACTACCAGCGCAGCCCCTACAACCTCGTCCGCATCATCCTCGGGCTGCCGGAGCTGTTTGACGCCGAGCGCGGCGAAAACGTCTATTCCCGCGCGGCGCGCGACCTCAGCGCCTGGCGCGAACAAGGCGTCCTCGCCCAGGAGCACGAGCCCTGCGTCTTTGCCTATGCGCAGCGCTTTCGCGTCCCCGGAACCGACATCGTAAAGGAACGGCGCGGGTTTATCGCCCTCGGCAAGGTCCACGACTATGCGGAAAAGGTCGTCTTCCGCCACGAACAGACCCTCTCCAAGCCAAAAAACGACCGCCTGAATCTGCTCAAGGCCACGCACGCCCATTTCGGACAGATCTTCATGCTTTACTCCGATCCCTCGGGTAGCGTCGAAACGATCCTCTACGACGGCAACGGACCCGCCGACGCCGAAGTGACCGATGAGTACGGCGTGGCGCATCGCCTCTGGCGCATCAACAATCCCGCCACCATCCGCCTCCTGACCACCGCCATGGCCGACAAAAAACTGATCATCGCCGACGGCCACCACCGCTACGAAACCTCCCTCAACTACGCCAAAGAGCATGCCCACTCCCCGGCGCAGCCGGAGCTGAGCGCAAACGGTCTGCCCCAGCCGCCCTATCCTGAAGCCGCGGTCATGATGACCTTCGTCAATATGGACTCCGACGGCCTGGTCATTCTGCCGACGCACCGCGTCGTGCACAGCCTCGACGCCTTCGATCCCGACGCCTTTCGCGCCAAAGCCGGACAGTTCTTTACCGTTGAGACGCTCCCGCAAGGCGATGCGCAAAACTATGTGGCCACGCTCAAAGGGCAAACCGGCACCGCCTTTGTCGCCGTCACGCGCGGTGGCGACTTTTTGCTCCGCGCACGGCCTGAAGAAATGGCAAAGGCCCTCGCCGAACTGCCCGAGCGGCAACGGCAGCTCGACCTCACCCAGTTGCACGCGGTCGTTCTCGACCGGCTGCTCGGTCTCGATGCCGAAAAGGTCCGCGAACAGACCAATCTCCGCTATCTCAGGGACGCCGGCGAGGCTGTCGAACAGGTGCGCAAGGGCCAGGCAGACATCACCTTCCTCACCAATCCCGTCACCATGGAACAACTGCGCGAAGTCGCATTTGCCGGCGACGTCATGCCCCAAAAATCCACTGATTTCTTCCCCAAGCTCCTGAGCGGTCTGACAATTTATGCGCTGGAGTGAGGATTTCAGGCGGGAGGTCTGGAGACTCGGCACTCGGATTCTACTCATAGCGCGGCCCTGCGCCGCCGGCAGGCGGAAGATGCAGCCGCAGTGCAGCCTGCCTATCGCTGTTTCCGCCCTCCTCGCATGCTTCGCGCCTCTTCCGGCATTCGCCCAGAATCCACCCGAATCTGGAACTGCGCGTTTCGCGGTGGTTCTCGACGCTGCCCACGGCGGCAGCGATTCCGGCGCCAAGCTCGGCAATCAGGCAGAAAAAGACCTGACCCTTGCGCTCAGCATAAGACTCCGGTCGTTGCTTGGCGCGCGCGGCATTGCGGTTGTAACCACGCGCGAGTCGGATACGGAACTGGACGCCGAGCACCGCGTTGAAATCGCCGATCGCGCCGGAGCGGCGGCATGCGTCGAACTTCATGCCGCTCCCGCGACTGCGAATAATCCGTCCTCCGTTCACTTGTTCACCTCTTCTCTCGCCCCCGCGCGTGATGTCCGCATCACCCCTTGGCAAACGGCACAGTCTGCATGGATTGCCCGCAGCAATGCGCTGGCAGCCGTGATCAACTCCGCGCTCACCCAGGCCGGCATCACGGTGACCCTGGGGCGCGCTGCCCTCCCGGTGTTGGACAGTACAGCCTGCCCCGCCGTTGCCGTTGAGCTTGCTCCCCAGAGCGACAGCGCGCAAAGCGCGCCCGGCTCCAGCGACAAAGGATTCGAGGCTCAAGTCGTTGAGGCTCTTGCGGCCGCTCTGGTCGAGTGGCGCTCCGACGCCACGCAGCCGGAGGAACGACGGCCGTGATTCCCCGCCACCAGACCGTGCTTTTTGTCATTCTCCTCCTGGCTTCGGTCACCATGGGAGCAGTCTTATGGAACCAGCTGCGGCGCGCTCATGAACATCTGTTGCGTCACCAGGACTCGGCGCCCACGCAGGCGCCGCAAATCGCCCCCGCGGAACCGGCTACGTTGATGGTCGCAAATGACGCGGACGATTCCTTCAGGCCGCGAAGCCTCACCTTGCCGCTGCCGCAAACCTCCGAGGCGCGCGCGCGCGCACTCCTCGGAAAATTGCTCGATCTCTATGCCGCGCCTGATGCCACGCACCCGGTCCCCGGCGGCGCCGCTTCCATCGCGCAGGTGTTTTTGATGCCCATTGCGGCCGACAACGGCAAAAACCGCGCATCCTCGCCTCAGATGGCCGTAGTCAACCTCACCGGCACATTCGCAGCCGGTCATCCTGCAGGGATCGAGACCGAAACCCTTACCATTCTCTCCATCTGCGCCACCCTCACCGCCAACCTGCCTCAGATCACCCAGGTGCGATTCCTGGTTGACGGCCAGCCCCGCGCGACGCTCGCCGGCCACGCCGACCTGATGCATATCTATCTCGCCGCGGAAGCGGCGCCAGGCAAGGGAGTTCTTCCGTGACTTTGACCTCAGGCTCATCCACGCCTCCCACCATCGGCGTCTTCGATTCCGGATTCGGCGGTCTGACCGTGCTGCGTGCGCTCATCGATCGCCTCCCGCACGCTCGCTTCGTCTTTCTCGGCGACACCGCGCGCCTGCCCTACGGTTCCAAGTCGCGGCGCACCATCGCGCGCTACGCGGCTGAAAGTGCGCAGTTCCTCGTCCATAAGCAG
>JAKCDN010000268.1 GCA_021841795.1 Acidobacteriota bacterium
CAAAACCGCCGTCTGCGGCCGGGCATCGCCCTCCGCCGCCGTGCATTCGATCCTCAGCCGCACCCCAAGCTCCGGGGCCTCGATCTCGCCCGGAATCGCCACCGTGTATACGCCGCACGCCGCATCTCGTCCCTGGCTGCCTCGCGGTCTTGCGGTTCCGGCCGTAAGCCGCAGCTCGCGCGCCGTCCGCTCCGCCAGCAGCCCCTGCGGCAGCGTCAGCATCTGTCCTCCGCGTCCCTCCAGGGCCAGCAGCCGCACCCCCTCGGTCGCGCCAAAGTCCAGCGCCGCGCCCATCTGCCCTGCCGCATGCCGCACCAGCCGCCGCTGCAGCGCCGGAGCCAGCTTCGCAAAGCGGTGCACATCCATGGCCAGCCCCGCGCCCATACCTTCGCCCGCCGTCCGCCCGCCGCCCCGCGCCGCGCGCCCGGGAAGTATCAGCTGTGCCGCAAGCCGCCCCAGCTCCGCCTGCCACCACGCCTCTTCGCCGCGCGCCAGCTCCGCCATCTGCGCCAGGTGCTCCCGCAGCCGTGGATTCCATCTCTCCAGCAGCGGCAGCAGCTCATGCCGGAGCCGGTTCCGCGTGAACTCCAGGCTCCGGTTGGACGAGTCCTCCCGCCAATCCTGTCCCAGCTCGCGCAGATACGCCTCGATCTCGCTCCGTCGTACCCCCAGCATCGGCCGCACTATCCCGCCCGCTCCCGCCTCCGCGGGCTCGATCCGGGGGCTGATCCCGGCCAGGCCCTCCGTCCACGCTCCGCGCAGAAATTTGCCCAGAACCGTCTCCGCCTGGTCGTCGAGCGTGTGCGCCGTGGCAATTGCATCCAGCCGCTCCGTCTGTTCCGCCCCTTTTGACAAGAGCTCCCAGAACCACGCATAGCGCAGCCGCCGCGCCGCCTCTTCAATCGTCTCGGCCGGCTTGCCCGTTGCCGTATCCGCCTTCGCTGCGGCCCCCGCGTCCACGCGCGCCTCGTGAAAAGCGACTCCCAGTCTGTCCGCCAGCTCCCGGCAGAAGGCAAGATCTCCATCTGCCTCCTTGCCCCGCAGCCCGTGGTGCAGGTGCGCGGCATGCAGCACAAGGCCAAGCTCCTCGCGCCGCGCCGCAAGCGCGCGCAGCAGCGCCACCGAGTCCGCCCCACCCGAAAGCGCAACCGCCACGCGCATCCCCGGCCTCAGCGGCAAGGTGTCCAGCGCAAGACCCGCTCCGGGCTTCGATTTCAGCATTTCAGGCACGAAAAGATGATAGAGAAAACCAGCCGCCTGCGGCCAGCCTCCCGTGTTCCCATAGCGCCGGGCCGCCGTCCCGGGCGATGCGTTGCCGTCCCCGAGCGGCGCGCACCGCCGCGCTGCCGCTACCGCTGGAACAGATCGATCGGCTGCGTAAAATCCGTCACGCGCACGTGCTTTGCCAGCTCCGGATGCTGCCGCTGCAGCGCCAGGTACATCTCCCACGCCACGCGCCGATAGCTGAAGTGGCCTGCCGGTGCCGAGCGCAGCTCCGCGATGTACTGGGCTTCGGCTGCGTCCATCTTGAACAGCGCGCGGATGCGTGTCGCCAGCGGCAGCAGATACTGTGCCGTCTGCGCCGCCTCGGGCGCCCGCCCGGTGGCAATCTGCGCCGCCGCCGCGTGCGCCGATTGCACGGCGGAGTTGTACTCGTTCAGAACCCCGGCCTCGCTGAGAATGTCGCTTCCCGCCGCCAGATCGCCCGGCCCCGGCGACTCGTAGCCCTGCTCCCACGTCATGCTCTGGATGATCTGCGTGCACCGGCGATGCCGGTGCATGTCGCGAAATCCGCCGATGTCCATGTGAATGTCGTAGCGTAACGCCGCGCCGGCATGGAACGCGCGCAGCGCCTCGTCGTGTCGGCCGCGATGTCCTGCGCCCAGATCGATGATCTCCGCAATCTGAGCGCCCGATAGCCCGCTCACCAGGTCGCGGATCTGGCGGTACGGATGATGGCTGGCAGAGTAGAGCAGGGTGGCCGCGATCTCCGCCTCCAGCGATTCCGTCCGCTCCACCAGATCCACCAGCGGAGCGTGCACCATCGGTGCGTCCCGCAGCATCTCCGCCGCCGCCTGCGCCAGCGCCCGCTGCGACTCCATCAGGTACGTATTCGGCTGCGCATACTTCACCAGCGTGGGCGCGGTCCTGACCTCCCGCGTGAAAAGCGCGGCCGCCTCCTCGGCAAGCCCTTGCAATTCTTCAGCCCCGCTCCCTGATCCCCGCAGTTTTTCGATAAAATCCTGCGCCGCGCGCGCATTCAGGTTCCATGCCGGCCCCGTTGCCGCCTCGCGCAGCTTCTCGCCCAGCAGCCTTATCTCGGCCGTCGGATGCGACAGCAGCCGCGAGACCTGCGTCTCCAGCGTCCGTGCGCTCACAATCTGCCCCAGCGACGTATTGGTCGCCAGCGGCAGCAGATAGCGCGCCACGTCGAAGGCGCGCGCGCGCAGGGTGCGCTCGTAGGTCTCGGCCTTCATTCCCTCCGGCCGCGCAACCCGCGATCCAAGCAGTGCGAGCACCGCCGCGGACACCCGCTGATACGTCGCGAACAAGCTCTCAATCGTCTGCGCATACAGTCCGGCCGATCCCGAATCGTCTCCAAAACCGGGCAGATACCAGCCCGACTCGAGAAAGTTCTGGTATCGCGTCGAGCGCTCCTGCCCGTCCCAGCGGGTTTCATCCACCAGCACGATCGCTGCCAGCAGGCTCAGCCGCTCCACCGCAAAGGCGATGTGCGCCAGGTCCGCAATCGAGCGATGACCATACTGGAAATAGAACGTGTTCAGAAACTGCTCCGCGCGCTGCGAGCTGATCTCCGTCAGCGACTCGCGCATCGAAAGCTTTGAACGCGAATATTTGGCCATCGCGTAGGCAAGGATCTCGGGATCGGCGCCATGGACCGCAAAAACCTCGGTCTGCGTGCGGGCGCCCGGTGGCGAAAAAGATTCACTGGACATGAGCAACGTCTCGCGGACAGAATACGGCATGGGAGCGTACTCGCGCCCGGCGGGTTTTGCACCGCCCGGTGGGGCGGTCGCGCTTCCCGCCAAGGAGTCGGTTCGGTGCGGGAGTTTTTAGTGCGCACGTCGCACAAACCGCGGCCTTTGCCTACCGGTCGCTGGGCCATGACCCAGCGCTGGAACGATCTACTCTTTGCCCACTGGCCAATTCCCGCCGTCCTCATTGAGGCCCTGCTGCCGGAATGGCTTGAGGCCGATACCTGCCAGGGCTCCGCCTGGCTCGGCGCTGTCCCCTTCTGGCTCGACCGCATCAAAGTCCGCGGCCTTCCCGCCATTCCCGGCCTGCGCAACTTCCCTGATCTCAACCTCCGCACCTATGTCCGCGATCGGCTCACCGGAACCCCCGGCATCTATTGCTTTTCCTTCGATTCCAGCAACCTGCTGGCTGTCGTCGCGGCCCGCCTCGCCTGCCACTTGCCCTATAAGCTCGCGGAGATGCGCTTCGAGCGCCGTTCCGAGCGCGACTTTGCCTTCTACAGCCGGCGGCGCTTCTCCCGCCCTCAGGTCATCTTCAAGGCGCGTTACCGCGGCCTCGGGCCCACCGGCAGCACCGTCGAGATTCGTCCCGGCTCCCTCGAGTTCTTCTTCTCTGAGCGCAACTGCATCTTCAGCACCAACCGTGCCGGCCAGCCCATCCGCGCCAATCTGCACCATATTCCGTGGCCGCTTGAGGAAGCCGATGCTGAGATCGAGCGCAACGACCTGGGAACCGCCATCGGCATCGCATTGCCGGCAATGGAGCCGGTCCTGCACTACTCGCGGCGTCTCGCCGTCTACATCTGGCCCGCCGAGCTCGTCCGCCCTGCGCTCTCCAGCCGGCCCGTCACCGTAGCCGCCACTCCCACCTGAAAAGCTGCTGCAGCGGAACCGCCGTCCTGGATTTTGGCGGGGAGAGCGTAAGCGCGGATCATAAAAGACAATCTGGCATGGTTCTACGTGCCCCATGACGGTCTTTACGAGCTCGTGCTGGCGAAGGGCGGGCCGAAGATCAAACCATTGCCGGCGGACCAGAAGCCGGGATGGGGAAGGTCCATGCGCGGAGAACTCGAAATTCACGGAAGGTCGATTGCCGACTTCGCGCAATTCCTGTCCTTCTCGAGTGTGGCCGACCGCACCGTTGTCGATAAGACCGGCCTCGCCGGCGACTACAATTTTGACCTCAAATGGACGCCGGACGATCAGCAGGACGCGCCGGACGCCGGCCCCACGTTCTTCACCGCGCTCCAGGAGCAACTTGGGCTCAAGCTCGTCTCCGCCAAAGGCCTTGTTGATGCTCTCGTCATCGATCACGTCGAGCGGCCCTCGAAGAATTAGCAAGAAACGTGATGGCCAGTTCCTTTGCTCCAGGTGGCACGATCCTGGGCAGTATCGACCTGGAGCGATGGCCGGCTGTTGCTCTATGCCGATAGAGCCTGGAGATCGTCTTTCTCTCCTGCGCCCGGCTGCATCTTTCCGCGATCGCAATTCCTGCGTAGCCGTGTCCTGAAGCCATGGCACTCAAGTCGGCGCGACCCAGGCAGCAGCGGCATCGCACCCGGTCGAAAACGGCTACAGTCGCTCAGGAGTTGCCGCCGTTAAAGAAATCCCCCAGCCCGGCCCGCTCTGCGTGCGCTGCCATCTGCGCCTGGATGGCAAGCGCCAGCTCCAGCGCCGCGCGCCCCT
>JAKCDN010000269.1 GCA_021841795.1 Acidobacteriota bacterium
GTGTATGTGTGGACCCATGGCGGCGGTTTTACGGGCGGGTCGGCCAACGATCCTCACACGGACGGCAGCGTGCTTGCGGCGCAGGGCATTGTTGCGGTCAGCGTCGCCTACCGCCTGGGAGTTCTGGGCTTTCTGGACCTGGAGCCGCTGCTGGGCGCGGGATATGCCGGCAGCGCCAACAACGCGCTGCGGGATCTGATTGCGGCCCTCGAGTGGATCCGGGAGAACATTGGGGCGTTCGGCGGCGACCCGGGGCGGGTGACGATCGGCGGGGAATCGGCAGGCGCAAAGCTGACCGACGTGCTGATGGGGACACCGGCGGCGCGGCCACTTTTTGCCCAGATGATCTCAGAGAGCGGCGGGGCCGAGCGAGTGACAACGCACGAGCTGGCACTGAAGGTTGCCGAGGACTTTGGCGCGACCTGGCGGAGGGTTGCGGGATCGGCTCCGAGCGCGATGGCTACAGCGCCTGCGGCGCAACTGATCGAGGCGCAGCGGCAGTTCATGTCAGCTTATCCGCTGCATTTTCCGCTGCGCTGCGAGATTGACGGAACGCTGCTGCCGCGATTGCCGGTGGCGACGATTCTTGCCGGCTGCAGCCGCGGCAAGCGACTGCTCATCGGCACGAATCGCGATGAGTCGGCGGCGTTTCTGGGTCCGCATCCGGAGAGCGACCCGACGGCGGCGGATCTGGGCAACATGCCGGTGGAGGCGTTCGACGCGGTGTTTGCAAAGTATGGCGGGGTTTATCCGGCGATGACGCCGGAGGAACTGCGCATTCGGGCAGTGACGGCGGAGGAGTACTGGATTCCGACCATCCGCGCGACGAGCGCGCACCTGGCAGGCGGAGGAATGGCGTACGCGTACCGGCTTGATTTTACGGAGAGCTCCGGCCGGCTGCGCGGTTACGCATTCCACACTCTGGATGTGCCGCTGGTGTGGGACCGGCCGCACAGCGAAGTGGCCAACGCAGCGAGCGAAGCCGCGCTGGCGCAGGCGATGTTCACGGCGTGGACGGCGTTTATCGAACACGGCGTGCCGGCGGCCGCGGAACTGCCGCCATGGCCGGCCTGCGATACGGCACATCGCTGGACGATGATTCTGAACGCGCCGGGAACGGCGCCGGGAACAGGCAGCCGCGTAGAAGCCAATCCGCAGGAAGCGGAGCTGCGGCTGTGGGATGGATTGCTGTAGGCAGTGATCGCGCGCGACCGGCGGCGCGGCGAGGCTTGACGGCTCTTACGGCTGGACCTGGGCGTTGTAGCCGTCGCCGAGGAGCTTGTCGCGCCAGCGGTCAGCCTCATTGCGGGTGGCGAAGGGGCCAATCCTGACGTGGATGAGCCCATCGGCGGGCTCGCGGGTGGCCGTCACCGAGTAGCCATGATTGCGCAGGGCCGTGACCAGTACCCTGGCATCCTCAACATTCGCCACGGACGCGATCTGGACCAGGAACTGCGGCTGCGCGGGCAGAGCCGCACGGACACTGCCCGGCGAGGCGGCCGGCGGCCGCGGACCCGCAGCGCCGGGGAGAGCCGGCTGCACCAGCGCCGGGCTGCCGGAGCCGGCCGGGCTGTTTGCGGCAGGAGCCGACGGAGCCACGGCGGGGGTTGCGCCAACCGCGGGCGCGGCGGAAGGCGCGGAGGCATTGGGCGCAGGCGGAGCGGGCACGCTGGAGGTATCCGCGGCGGACGGCTTGGGAATGGAGACGCTGCCCTGCAGGGGCTCCTGGTCAGGTGCGGCGGTGGGTGCGGCGGCCGCAGAACGAACAGGGCCGCGATCGCCCGCGAGATAGCCGGCGGCAAAGCACAGAGCGCAAAGCAGCACCAGCGCAAAAAAGAGCCCAAAGAGCGCGCCCGCGCCGAGCGTGAGCTCCGTATCGCGTCCGGGCCGCCGCATCTCCGGTTCGTCGTCGTCGAAGTATCCGCGCATAAAAGGCTGTAGCCGGCAACCTGCAGGCAAGAGCTACAAGTTACAGGGTACAGGCTACTGGCCCTTCTCGGTCTTGATGGCGCCGGCGAGCTTGTTGAGCAGTCCAAGGAGCTCGACCGGCAGCGGGAAGACGATCGTGGTGTTTTTTTCGACGCCGATCTCGGTGAGTGTCTGCAGGTAGCGGAGCTGCAGGGTGATGGGCTGCTCGGCCAGCAACTGCGCGGCATCGACGAGCCTTTGCGCGGCGCTGTACTCGCCTTCGGCGTGGATGATTTTTGAACGGCGCTCGCGTTCCGCCTCAGCCTGTTTGGCCATGGCGCGCTGCATCTGCTCGGGCAGGTCGACCTGCTTGACTTCCACGCTGACGACCTTGACGCCGAAGGGCTCAGTACGCTGGTCCATGATGGACTGGATGCGCAGGTTGAGCTTGTCACGGTGGCTGAGGAGCTCGTCGAGCTCGACTTCGCCGAGCACGGTACGCAGGGTGGTCTGGGCGAGCTGCGAGGTCTGGTAGACGTAGTTGGACACCTTGATGGCGGCGGAGTTGGGATCGAGCACGTAGAGGGTGACGACGGCATTGACCTTGATGGTGACGTTGTCGCGGGTGATAACGTCCTGCGGCGGAACCTCAAGCACCTCCTGACGGAGCGAGATGCGCACCATCTGATCAATGGGACGGAAGACGAGGATGATGCCGGGGCCCTTGGCGCTGGGCAGTGCCCGGCCGAGGCGGAAGATGACGCCGCGCTCATATTCGCGAAGGATTTTGATGGAGTTGAGGAGGTAGAGGACGACAATGACAATAAGGATCAGAACAGGCAGAGAAAGATCACCGACGGACATGGGCGCTCCTTTCCACTCAGCAGGAATTCTACTCCAAAGCGGCGGAGACGCATGCGATTGCCCTGGGAGATCAGGGCGGCCGGGAGACAGGGACGAGCCAGAAGTCTGCGCCGTTCTGGCTGCTGACGGCGTGGCGGATGGAGCCATTCCGGCCTTGCGCTGCCGCCAAGGCAGAAGAGCGGGCCGTGGCGTGAACGATGCGGGGCGCGGCGACTCAGCGTGAGCCACAGCTTTTTGTCGCGGCGTACCGGGGTTCGCCGGCCTGAGGCGAGCGGAACCTGGACGCGGCAGGTTGGGAATGGATGCGCAGCAGAGAGGCTTCAGCTCGCCGGGTCGGCGGGCGGCGGGGCGGCGGGCTCCACGCGCAACAGCATCTGCTCGTGGGCGACGACGCGGAGCGCGGCTCCCGCGGGGACGGGAACGCGGGCAACGGCCTGCCAGATTTCGCCCTCGACGAGCACGTGCCCCTGGGGCGCGAGAGCTTCCATGGCGGTTGCCCGCGCGCCCACCATGGCATCGATGCCGATGCGGGACTTGCGCCGGCGCGCGCGCCAGGCCAGGCGCACCAGAAACCAGGTGATGCCGCCGAAGGCCAGGCTGACGCTGAGGGCCACCCAGGGACTGACACGCAACTGCGGAATGGGCGCGGCCACAAGGGTGAGGGTGCCGAAGGCGAGGCAGGCGATGCCGGCAATGGCGAGCGCGCCATGACCGCCGAACTTTGCCTCCAGGATGAGCAGCACGATGGCGGCGATCAGGAGCAGGACGGCGGTGTAGCGAATGGGAAGCAGGTCCAGGGCAAAGATGGCGACGAGCACCATGAGCGTGCCGAGCGATCCCGGCACGATGGTTCCCGGAGCATTGAATTCGAGATAGATCAAGAGCGCGCCGCCCACGAGAAACAGCAGCGCGATGTTGGGATCGACCAGCCAGCCCAGCAGTTCGTCGCGCAGGGTGGGCGGGATGAGCACGATGCGGGCGCCGGTCACATGGAGGGTTATGGTCGATCCATCCATGCGGGTGACGTCGCGGCCATCGATCTTTTGCAACAGGTCGGAGTCACTGTTGGCAATCAGATCAATGAGTCGCTGATGAAGGGCTTCTTCAGCGGTGTAGGAGTGCGAGGACTTTTCGGCCTCCTGAGCCGCATCCGCACTGCGCCCGCGCCTGGTGACGTAGGAGCGCATGAAGGCTTCGGCGTCGTTCTCAACCTTCAGAGCTTCAATGTCGTCGGGTTTTCCGCCCTCGAAGACGACGTGGGCGGCGCCGGCCTCAGTGCCGGGGGCCATGGCAGCCACGTCGGCCGATTCGAGGATAAAGAAGCCGGCTGAGCCCGCACGCGAACCGGTGGGCGACACATAGACGACGACGGGCACACGCGAGCGCAGAATGGCGCCGACCATGACACGCATGGACTCAAGCAGGCCGCCCGGAGTGTCGAGCTCGACCAGGAGCGCCTGGGCGCCGTCCGCGCCGGCGCGATCGAGGGCGCGCTTGAGCTTATCCGCGCTGACGGGCTGAATGGTGTCGTGGAGGATGAGCTTGTCGACCAGCGGGGGCTGGGCCGGAACCGGCGGCTGCGCATGCGCTCCCGTACCCTGCGCCGGCAGGAGGGAGTTCCAGAGCCCCACCGCAAGAAGAGCGACTACGATGCAAATGCTGCGTGCTGTCCGTTTCATGGCTCGCCTCTTTCCTGCCATTCCGCCGGCTCATTCCCCCGTGGACGTTCGACCGCGCCGCGCCTTCATTTCTGTTTGGCCCGGAGCTGAATCCGGCTGCGAAGATCCTGCGCCGCGCGACTTGCCGGATCGAGCTTGAGCGCGTTGTCAACATCCGCATTGGCGGCATCGAAGCTGCCGGCCGCGAGATCCAGCCGGGCGAGCACGATATAGGCGTCGACGGTGGGC
>JAKCDN010000270.1 GCA_021841795.1 Acidobacteriota bacterium
ACGGTGGGCGCGTTGACGCTGCCGAGATTGAGGCCGGCGGGCAGGGCGGACGGGTTTTCCGCCACCACGATGACATTGCCCGAAGGAATGGCGCCGAAGCTCACCGGGAAACGCACCGGGCGATTCTCCGAGATCATGCCGAAGTAACTGGTGACGATGCCGGCGGCCTGAATGGCCTTGTAGGACGGCATCGCGGGAAAGACCACGGGAATATTGACCGGCTGGATGACGGCCGGATCAATGAAGGGCTCGGGGAGATGCTTGAGGTCGTCGGCCAGGTGCAGGAGCTTGCCGCGGATGTCTATATAGGAGCTGCGATGGACCCGGGCCCAGATGGTGGTGTTGGCGGGGTCTTCGCAGATCATCGTGTAGTGGCCGATGAACTCGAGGGTGAGGGTGTTGTTGTGAACCAGCAGCTCCGTGGGGATGGAGAACTCGGCTTCGGCGTCGCGGCTATCGGAGCCGCCGTTGAGGCCCGGAGTGGGCTGAACGGTGGCAAAGAGGGTTCCGTTGAGGATGAGCTTGATGTGGCTCAACTGCGGAAGCAGGCTGGGAGAGAAGGCGTAGTAGACGTGAATTCTGGCGCTGCCGATAACGTGGGTTTCAGGCAGGGTGAAGTAGATGTTGTGCTGGGTGTCGATGCTGTGCAGATCGATTTGCGGCGAGCCGGCCTCGGCGAGGGTGAAGTGATCGTGGTATTCGCCCGGAGCGACGGGAGCGTTGACGTCGAGGGCCGGGGCAGGAAGATTTTTCTGCGCAGCGGCGGGGAGCAGACGGCGGGACTGCGCGGCGCTGGAAGCAGGCGCAGGCGCAGCGGCGGCGGGCTGGGGCTGGGCATGCGCCGCGGCACTGCCGAGCGCCAACGCCAGGGCGAAGAAGGCCAGCATGGCCGAGCGGACGATGGAGAGTTTCGAGGATTTGGTCTCCGACTCCTCCTCGCGGCTGAAGATGCTGCGGACGGTAAGCCACATGCCGCGCACGGACAGCTTGAAGATGCGTCCCAGGCTGCGCAGGACGTTGTCGGCTTCGCGGGTATCGCCCCATCCGAGCCATGAATCGGCGCGCGAGTAGAGGGCGACGGTGAGCACTTCCTGCTCTTCGATGGTCATGTTCTGAAAACTGACGCGCAGCACCGAACCCTCCGATGACACAACGGTAGCGGGCAGATCGATGGCAGCCGCCGGAGGCGGGAAGGCCAGACGGACCTGCGACTGGGGCATCACGTCGAGAGATTCGCGGAGGCGGATGCCGGTGCCGCCGCTGGAGATGTCGATGGTCTCGGCGGCGACCGATCGGCCGTCGGGAAATTTAACGACGAGAGGCGTGGCGCCGTGAATGCGGACCGAGGTGCGCAACTGGCGGAGCTCGCGCGCCACGGCGGTGCACACGCCCAGAATGACCACGTTAAAGAGGCACCAGGACACATTCATCAGGACGGTTCCGGGACGGTCGCGGTCCCAGATGAAGAAGCGGGGAATGGCCACGAGCAGGCCGGCGAAGTTGAGAAGCAGGAGAACCAGGAAGGGCTGTGCGATGCGGGAGTCAAAGAACGTGCGCTTGACCACGCCGCCCTTGGCCGTGACGTTGAACCGGCCCAGGCGGGGATTGATCAGCGCCAGCAGCGTGGGCAGCAGAATGTAGGGCGCAAGGACGGTCTCGTAGATCTCGTTCCAGAAGGAATGCCGGTGCTCACCCTGAATGCGCGAGTTGGTGACGTTGGAGAGGGTAAGGTGCGGCAGCGCATAGGCGAGAATGGCCGCCCAGTAGCCGGGAATATTGGTGTGATTGAGCAGCAGATAGATCAGCGGCGCGGTGAGGAAGATGAGGCGCGGGATGGCGTAGAGGAAGTGGCCCATGGCGTTGAAGTAGCAGAGGCGCTGGGCAAAGCTGAGGCCGGGGGCAAAGATGGGATTGTCGATGCGCAGCACCTGAACCATGCCGCGGGCCCAGCGGATGCGCTGGCCGACGTGCGCGGAGAGGCGTTCGGTGGCCAGACCGGCCGCCTGGGGAATATTGATGTAGGCCGTGTTCCACTTGTGCATCTGCATGCGCAGGGCGGTATGGGCGTCTTCGGTGACGGTCTCGACGGCGATGCCGCCGATCTCGTCGAGGGCTTCGCGGCGCAGCACGGCGCAGGAGCCGCAGAAAAAAGATGCATTCCAGAAGTCGTTGCCGTCCTGCACCACGCCGTAGAAGAGCTCTCCCTCGTTGGGGATGACGCGGAACTGTTTGAGATTGCGCTCGAAGGGATCGGGCGAATAGAAGTGATGGGGCGTCTGGAGCACGGCCAGCCTGGGGTCGCGCAGAAACCAGCCCACCGTCATCTGGAGGAAGCTGCGCGTGGGAACGTGATCGGAGTCGAAGATCGCGACCAGGGGAGAGTGAATGGTCTTGAGCGCGGCGTTGATATTGCCGGCCTTGGCGTGTTTGTTGTCGGGCCGGGTCCGGTAGCCGATGCCGGCCTCGATGGCGAACTGCTCGAACTCGGGGCGACGTCCGTCGTCGAGGAGATAGACGTGCAGCCTGTCGGCGGGCCAGTCGATATTGAGCGCGCCCAGTGCGGTAAAACGCACGACATCGAGGGGCTCGTTGTAGGTGGGGATGAGGACGTCGACGTGCGGCCAGCGATCGATGTTGTCGGGCAGGGGCAGCGGGGCGCGGCGCAGCGGCCAGATGGTCTGGAAGTAACCCAGGAAGAGAATCACGAAGGCATACGTCTCGGCGCCGAGCAGGCAGAAGATGAAGAAAGCGTCGAGAGCGCCGGGATGGCTGGCGGGGTCGCGGAAGAAATGCACCACCTGCACAATGCGCCAGTAGCCGTAGCGAAAGGTGCAGAAGAGGGAGAGCATCATGAGGGCGAGCGTGACCAGGTAGGAGTCCGAGCCGCGGGCCATGGCCAGAGCCAGAAGCAGGCACAGCAGCCCAAGGACCGCCTGCTGCGGCCAGTTGAGCGGCAGAATCGCCATGAAACAGAAGATTGCCCCGGCTGCCAGCAGAAAGCCGAGGCGGAGGAACCTGGTGAAAAAGTTCTCCCCTGCCCCGATCTCCTGCCATACCCCCGAAACGGTCATCTCTCGCTCCAGCGGACACCCCGGAAGCTGTTGCTGGCGGGCGCGGAAAGGCTCTTGACCCAGCCGGCAAGGTTGGCATAGTCCTCGCTGAGCACGGAGTTGGGAGCGTAATCCATCACCGTCATGCCCTCGGCCAGCGCCTCACTGACGGCCGGGGAATGACGCAGCGCGAAAGGCAGCAGGCGATCGCCCAACTGTTCGCGGAGCACTTCGCGGATATCGAGGTGCAGCGGCAGCGAGGGATCGAACTGGTTGAGGACGTAGTACGGCAGCGTGGGCTTGGCGCTGGCGGCAAAGGTGTGGTCGAAGAAGGTGTCGATGGAGCTGACACTGACGACCGAGCTCATATCGGGCACCAGAGGCACGAGGATCTGCGGCGAGAGGCGCAGGATGCGGCGCGCGGTGGCGCCGGAGGCGGTCGCCAGATCGACGATGACACGGCCGACGCCGCGCGCGTATTTTTCGATCTCCACCGCGAGGGCCTCGGTATTGCTGGCTTCAACGCCCAGCGACTGGGGATCGAGCGAAATCATCTGAATGGGAGCGTCGCCGCTGGCCATGGGCGGATTGAAGGTGCGCAGGGCGCCGGGCCGCTGATCGCGGGCGCCGAAGAAGAACGGCAGCAGCCCATAGGCGGCGGTATCGACGAGAAGCACGCGCTCGCTGCGGGCCGACAGCATGCGGGCCAGCGTGGCCGCAAGGCTGGACTTGCCCACGCCGCCGGCCAGAGAAAAGACGGCCAGCACCGGGGGCCGCGCCAACTCGGCGGTCGGTCCGGGAGGCAGCGGAACATTGTCCTCAAAGATGCTGCGCAGGGCAAACCAGCGCGATACGATCCGGTCGCGGGATCCCTGAAGCGTGTCCTGGGATGAGGACGAGACCGCGGGCTGAGCGTTCTCAGGGTGCTCCGGCATGAGCCATGCGGGCCTGCTGGTATTTTCGCGGGGCTCGCCGGCGAGCCAGGAGGTGCGCTGTTCGGAATGCGCCTCATCGCGCACGGGCGCAAAGATGGATGGGACGGCAGGACGCTGCCAGGGCGATGGCGGCGCGGGCTCGGATTCCGGCGCATGGGACGGCGATTCAATGGCATCCTGCGATGCCGGCTCGCCGGGTTGCACGGCGGCTTCCGGGGCAGGATGGGCGCCGTCCTGATGCACTGCCTGGGTTTCGTGCTGTGCTGATTCTCCGGCTGCGGCCTGCGCCGCTTCCTGTGCCTCCGGTTGCGCCGTGTGATCCGATGTGAAATCCATATGATGGGCTCCTTCTCCAGCCACTGCGGCGCGTGCCGCACGTTGTGCCTCGGCTTCTTGCTGCACACGGAACCGCTCTTCTTCGATCACCTGCTCCATGCGCTGCCGGGTTTTCTCGCGCATCTGAGCGCGCGACGCAGAAAAGTCACGATACTTGCCTCCGTGCAGATTGGCCCACGAGTAGAGCGATGCCACGTCTTCCGGCGTCTCGTGCGTGTCAGGCAGCAAGTGTTCAGTCATGATCCAACCCCGTGTCTTTCCACTTCAAGCCGAGTGGCTGCCGCCGGCAACTCCCAGAAAAC
>JAKCDN010000271.1 GCA_021841795.1 Acidobacteriota bacterium
CCGATCTGCTCATCGAAAGAGCCGACATGCCCAGAAAAGGGATGAAATTGAAGCTATAGCCGACCGTCACCTTCACCAGGCAACTCGGATTGTTGGCATACGCGGCGCAGCCTGTGGTCGTACCGTTGACCGTTGTCCCAGGCCAGTGATCCGTATTGACGGTAATGCTGCCGGGATCGATTCCCCCGGTGGCCAGGCTTTTCACATAGTTTTGAATATCGCTGCTTTGGGCCGTACAGTCGTACGGCATGGCGAAACCCGGGAACGAGGTGGCGCAGTCCGTCGGCGTGTTCTTGCTCCAGGTGTGGCCGCGCACCATGGCGAAGCGCGCGCCCTGCTGCGCCGCATAGGTCGTGAAGTGATAGGCGTACATGGAATATGCGACCTCGAAGACGCCGAACAGAAGCATCATGAGAATGAGGCTGGACATAGCAAACTCCACCAGCTCCGCGCCGCCCTCATCGCGCGCCAGGCGCATCACCTTACCCATGCCGATTCTTCTCTTCATCGATCAACCTCTCCTGCCTCTGTGCCGCATCTGCCAATTTCTCCAGCCGGCGCTCGAGCTGCGCGCCATGCTTACCGATTCGCCCGCGACCGCGTGATTCCGCCTGCCCCTTCTGTCCGTTTTCAGGACAGGAGCGCCATGTCCAAGGCGCAAATCGATGCGATCACGAAGTTAACTGCCGGCGCTGCGCATCGCCGCCGAACTCGAAAACGAGATCGAGGAAGGGATCCCGGGCCAGGGAAACAGCGGCGTGTATGTCGCCGTTACGGTCACATTCACGCGGTACACCAGGGTGTTGGACGTGCAGGCCGGCGTGGCGGCACAGCTTGGGCTGTAACTGCTGCCGTCTGAACATTCGCAGCCGTAGGTAGCGGACGAAACCTTGGCATTCGCCGCATTGGGAACATCGAGCAGGGCCGCGGACTGCATGCCGGCGGTATCGGTCGGATTCTGCGTTCCGTACACCGCCGCGGATTGCGCCGCGCCGGCGATCTCCATCGAGAGATAATACGCGCGCCCGAAATCGATCGCGCCCAGGAGCAGCAGCACGAAGACAGGCATCACGGCTGCCAGTTCGACCAGACTGGATCCGTGTTCGTCGAGCAAATGTTGGTATCGGCTTTGTCTCTTCACGGTCTACTCCGCAAGCGCAAAGGATCCCAGCGTCGGAGGATTTCCGCTGCTGCCCAGAAGCGAGTTGGAACCATTGAGCACAAAACTTTCGTTTGAATCAAGCATGAGGTTGTTCACGTCAAGCGCGGTGCTGACCGCCGAGCCGTTGATGTTGACGCTTGAATTGCTGTTGAGGGTGAGCGTCTGATCGGGGAGATAGATGATGCCGCCAAAATAGGAGCTCGCATTCGAGTCAATCTCCATATTCGAGGCGCCGGACCCGGCCCAAAGCAGCATGTTCGGATAGGCTCCGTTGGTCTGACTGCCTGTCGCGGCCGCTGTAAGCTGGACGGTGCTGTTGCTGTTTGCCTGCAACTGACCGGTGTTAAAGTACAGCGTCACGCCCTGTCCGCCCGTACATGTCGTGCACTCGAGCGTGGAGTTGGAGTCCACATTCAGGGAACCGTCGAAGTAATAGAGGCCGGGCGTGAGATCTACGATCACATTCGAGTTAATGTTGACGTCGCCCTGGTAATAGCCGGGATTCAGCGTATTGGGGCCAGTGTTGGAGTTGAATGTGACATTGGTATAGGTCGTACTCGGCTTGGTCGGCGGCGTGGAGTATTGATTCGCCAGCGGGTCGGTGGTCGGTGTTGTGGTGTGCGTGGGCTGGGTCTCCCCTCCTCCCAGCGTCCATGAACAGTTCTTGTGACAGTTGTTGGGACTCCAGGTTCCGTAATAGAGAAAGTCCGTGGCGACTGTGGATTCGTTGGTATTCGTCTGCAGGTTGCCATAGTCGTATATGCCGCAATTCTGCAGATTAAGCGAGGCGTTGCTGTTAAATTCGAGCGACTTGGTGTAGATGCAGGCGGGAGGTGTGGGCGCGCTGTTGATCCAGGCCTCGCCGGCTTCGGCGCGCGCCATCAGATTGACGGTGCGTATGCCGAAGATGGCCCCAAAAAAGGTGCTTTGCGGCTGCGTCAGCACCACTTCAGCCATGTTCGTGTTGCCGTTGTTCGGGTCGCTTGTTCCCAGCATGCACGGAGCCACATTGATAATCATGGCCAGGCTCGCTGACTTGGTCACGGCGCACTGATTCGTCGTGGGCGTAATGGAAGCGCTGGTAATGCCGTTTTCCTGGAGCGCTACGGTGGCGGCGGTTGTCATGTTGGCGCAGACCGTATCGCCGCAGTTGCCAAGTTCCAGGCCGGCTGCGAGGGCCGCCGAGTCGGCCGCGGTCTGCAGCAGCCGCTGCCGGTAATGCAGGTAGCCCACGTCGACCGCCAGCGCCATGCCGCCCATCAGCAGCGTCATACACACCGCCGCAAGCACAATCGCCTGTCCGTCTTCTCCGCGGAGAAGCGCCGCGGCGCCGCGGCGGCTGGAGGAACGGCGCAATCCTGTCGCGTCCAGCGCGCGGTCGGCTGCGGACCTGGCCCAAAGGCGCCAATCTCTTCCTACTTGCATTGTTCCTCCTCCCCCCGAGCAGCTACGCCGTCCGTATTGCATTCCCGGGCTTCCGCCCTTCGATCCTGGTTTGGCCGGCCCCCAGTGCTCTTGCCCCCCAGGACTCGGCTGGCATTGCCGATCTCAGCCGGGTAAGCATCTTCCGGTCATGGCCCGCGCAGTACCATGCGCCTTATGCCGGAAGTTCAGGGTGTATTGTTCTCTGGCCGGCGCCAACCCACAGGCTTTACATCCACCGTGCCAGTTAGAACAGTAAGTATATCTATGATCGCCGACTTCGGGTAGGAGAAAAGTCCTCTTCTGTGCTATCAATTATGCCCTTTAGCGTCACGCCTATACATCTCTTCCCGCCGGCGCCGTTCGCACTATTGCCGGGGCGCCGCGGGCAGCACGGCCAGACTGGGATGGGCTGCCAACGGGCCCGGAAGAAGCGCAGAGGATGCGCGGATGTTGGCGATTGTGCGGGGCGCGCTTCCGGTTCGCCGGCTTCAGCCGCCGCCGGCGCTACGGCCTGTACAGCTCTCTGGCGCGAAGACAGCGTCTCAACCTTCGCGCCACAAGGCTCTCCGCAGGTGCCGCGCCGCCTACTGCACAACCACCATCGACGACGTGCTGCTCGCATTGATGCTTGCAGTCTGGGTGAACAAAGAAACGGCATTCGACAGCAGGGGAATGAAGATGGGAACTCCGTAGGACACAGACACCTGAACCTGGTTGCCTGGTTCATTGCCGGTCGCCGAAGAACAGGCAGCCCATGTAACCGGAATGCTGGTGCTTGCCTGGCACCAGGCCGTCGCGACCTGGATATTGCCCGGGATCAGCATCGGGTACCCTATGCTCTGCACATAGGTCTGCACATCGCTGGCCGAGGCGTTACACCCGCTCAAACCCGGGACATTGGCGCACGAGTCCGATCCGCGCACGGCTGCCCATCGCGTGGCGGCGCGCGCCGCATCCGTCACTTCGTTGTAGGCCAGGAAATAGAGGGAAAATTCCATTGAGCCCAGCACGAGGACCAGGAAGAGCCCCAGCGAGATGGCCAGTTCCACAAGGCTCGATCCCTGATCGCTGCGCATGAAGCCGCGCCGCAGAGAGCCCGACCATCCGCGCAGCGTAGTCATTGTCCGCACTCCCGGATTGAGCTGCCCGTCACGGTCAAAGTGCTCGCAAGCCCCGGGATCTTGACGATCGGCGTCAGCACGTACGAGGTTTTTACAATGACCGATTCCTCGATATGCGAGTTGGGGCAATCGGTGAGCAGGCAGGTGGAAGCCGATCCGTCGGAACAGGCGCACGCATAGGTTGCCGTCACGGCCATCCCCGATAGATTCGGCGCGGCCGCCGTGGCCGCACTTGTAATGCCGTTCGAATCCGATGCCGTGGCCCCGTTCTGAGCGCCATATTGCGCACCCGCCTTGGCCGAGCCTGAAACCTCTGTCGACGTGTACGCAACCTGGCCGAACTCCACCGATCCGAGGCAGATCAGTACCAGAAGCGAGGTTGCAACCGCCAGTTCTACAAGGGCTTCCCCGGACTCCCTCGCGCTGCTTGTCCATGCCCAATGCCAGATGGATCTCATCGCTCTTTACTCCACCAGTACGACAACCCGGTTGGGCGTGGTCGAGGCATTCGCCTGGTCGTAGCTGGGAATTGTGATGGAAGAGGTTTTGTTGAACATCGTGTCGGCCACAATCCCGGTTGCCGTAATGCCGCCGCCGCTGTCCTGCAGGTAAACATTTGCGGACGGCGCAAAAATATACCCATCCAGAACCTGGTTTCCGCTGCCGAATTGCACCTGCAACTGATTGGAGTTGCTGGCCGGCTGCAGAATGGCAACGCCGTTGTATGTCCCCGCAGTCGGAGCATAGATGTTCAATATCGCATTGGCCTGATCGAATGTGCCGTTCTGGATATCCATGACGGCGCCCAGCGTATCGGTGAATGTCCCTGTGCCTGCGTTGTATTGCGCCGATCCGAGGGTCACCGTCCCGGACACGGTCACGCCATCTTCGAACAGGTA
>JAKCDN010000272.1 GCA_021841795.1 Acidobacteriota bacterium
CGCCGCCGTGCCACATGCCGCCCGCAAAACCGACTCCCATGTAGCCGAAGCCGTAGTTAACGCCGCCGTAGTAGCCGACGTGAGGCCCCCAGTAGCCGGGATGCCAGACATAAAGACCGGTCGCCCATCCCCAGTAGCCGGGGGTCCAAAGGGCGCCGGAGTAGGGCGCCGCCACCCAGGTGCCGGGCACCCAGTAGTAGCCGTCAGAGCCGTAGCCCCAGTAGCCGGGCGTCCACATCATGCCGGGTCGCGGGCACGGCGGCTGCACATAGACCGGCAGCGCCGGAGGAGCGAACCCGACGCTGATGAAGACTCCAGCACGAGACGATGCGGGAATGGCGCAAAGAAAAAGCGCAAGTAGCATAGCGCGCAAGGATTTCTCGCGCAGGGCTGGAAAAACTAGCATGAGTCGATCCTCCTGATCTTCCGGTTCTGAGGCTTGTGGCCCAGGGGTTGATTCAATCTATGCCATAAAAACCCCCGGCGCGCGGGGAAGTTGCGCACACTGCAATGCCTGCGCCCGTTGTGGGCGCAGGCATCGGAGTGTGGGAAACGGGGTCGGTGAAGAACCATGCGGAGGATCAATGCCCCTTGCCGGGGCCGGCATCGCCCTGCTTGAGCCCGCGGAATTTGAGCATGGGCTCGATGGAGGGTTTGCCGCCCAGCCAGGCCTCGTACATTGTCTCGAGGTCCTGGGTATTGCCGCGCGAGAGGACCATGCGGCGGAAGCGGTCGCCGTTGGCGCGGGTCATGCCGCCGTGATCGAGGAACCACTGGTAGGCGTCGTCGTCGAGCATCTCGCTCCAGGAATAGGCGTAATAGCCGGCCGCGTAGCCGTTGGACCAGATGTGCAGGAAGTAGCTGGAGCGATAGCGCGGAGGCAGGTAGCTGAGGTCGAGGTGGGTGCGCTGGAGGGCTTCGGTCTCGAAGGTGTCGGGATTCTGAAGCGGCGCGGCGGCCGGAAGGGTGTGCCACTGGAGATCGAGCTCAGAGGCGGCGAGGATCTCAGTGAAGTCGTATCCCTGGTTGAAGGTTTTCGACTTTTCGAGCCGGGCGCGGAGCTCCGCGGGCATGGGCGCGCCGGTCTTGTAGTGACGGGCATAGTGCTCGAAGACGGCTGGATAGCTGGCCCAGTGCTCGTTGAACTGGGAGGGAAACTCGACGAAGTCGCGCGGCACCTGGGTGCCGGAGATGCTGGGATAAACGGTGTCGGCGAACATGCCGTGCAGGGCGTGACCGAACTCGTGGAACATGGTGGTGACGTCGTCGAAGCTGAGGAGCGCGGGCTCGCCGGGCGCGGGCTTCTCGAAGTTGGCCACGTTATAGACGACGGGCAACTGGCCGAGGAGTCTGGACTGGTTGACGAGCACGTCCATCCAGGCGCCGCCGTTCTTATTGTCGCGTTTGAAGTAGTCGCAGTACCAGAGGGCGAGGGGTTTGGAGTCGGCGTCGAAGACCTCGAAGACGCGCACGTCCTGCTGGTAGACGGGGATGTCCTTGCGCTCTTTGAAGGTGAGTCCGTAGAGCTGGTGGGCGGCGTAGAAGACGCCGTTTTGAAGGACGTTATTGAGCTCGAAGTAGGGCTTGACCTGGGCCTCGTCGAGATCGTAGCGGGCCTTGCGCACCTGCTGGGCATAGAACTCCCAGTCCCAGGGCTGCAGGGTAAAGCCGCCGTGCTGCGCGTCGATGAGGGACTGAATGTCATGGGCTTCAGCGGCGGCGCGAGCGGTGGAGGCGGGCACGAGCGCGTCGAGGAACTGTTTTGCGGCTTCGGGGGTTTTCGCCATCTGATCGGTCAGATCCCAGGCCGCGTAGCTGGGATAGCCGAGCAGTGCGGCCTTCTGAGCGCGCAACTGGGCGAGGCGGGCAATGATGGCGCGGGTGTCGTTGGCGTCGCCGCGCTCGGCGCGGTTCCAGGAGTTGTCAAAGATGGCTTTGCGGGTGTCGCGGCGAGAGAGATAGTCGAGGGCCGGCTGCTGGGTGGTGTTCTGGAGGGGGATGAGCCAGCCCTGGAGCTTGCGGCCCTGAGCGGCAAGGGCGGCGGCGGCGAGTTGAGCGTCAGAGGAGCCGTCGAGCGCGCTCTTGTCGGCGGTGGAATAAGCGCCGGCCTTGGCGGCCGCGAGCAGGCGGGTGGTGAAGTCGTTTTCGAGCGAGGCCTCTTCCTGGTTGAGTTCTTTCAACTTTGCCTTGTCGGCATCGGAGAGATTGGCGCCGGCCTTGACGAACTGCTGGTAGTCGTATTCGACGAGGCGGAGCGACTCGGGATCGAGATGGAGGGAGGCGCGGCGATCGTAGACGGACTTGATGCGGGCGAAGAGCGGCGCGTTGAGGTAGATGGCGTCCTGATGCGCGGCCAGGCGCGGGGCCTCGAAGTCCTGCACCTTTTGCAAGGCGTCGTTGGTGTTGGCGCCGGTGACGCAGTTGAAGACGAGCATGACGCGGTTGAGCAACTGTCCGCTGCGCTCCATGGCGACGACGGTGTTGTCGAAGGTGGGCGGGGCGGGATCGGCGGTGATGGCGTCGATCTCGCGGATCTGCAGCGCCATGCCGGCATCGATGGCGGGCTGGTAGTCGGCGTCCTTGATTTTGTCAAAGGGCGGCGCCTGGAAGGGCAGCGCGCTCTTGGCAAAGAAGGGATTGGCAGGACCGAAGGCGGCGGATTGGGTTTGTGCGGAAGCGGCGGCTGCCAGAGCGATGGAAATGCCAGTGGTCAAGATGCTCCTTTTCAGCCCATGGGTATGAAGATGCAACATAGCGAGACAGGCCCCTCTTAAAGCCTATGGAACCACTCTCGATTGTAGGCGAAACGAGAGCGACGGGGCGTAGCGGGGCAGCGCCGGGGACGATGGCGGCGCCGGGGACGCGGACGGATGGCGGGCGATTCCGGACGCCTACAATAGCAACATCGTCCCGGCGGCGCGGGGAGCGCAGGACGGGACGGAAATGGATGCGAAGGAAGAAGGAAAAAGATGACGGAAGCTGCGACGGGGGAAGTGCGGACCCAACCGGAGAATCTGGATCGGCTGGCTGAGGCGGCCGTGCACGTAGGGCTGGGCCTGCAACCGGGACAAGAGCTGGTGATGACAGCCTCACTGGACTCGCTGGCGCTGGCGCGGCGGATCACCGAGCATGCGTACCGCGCCGGGGCATCGCTGGTGACGACGCTGTTCAGCGACGAGGACGCGGCGCTGATGCGCTACCGGTACGCGCCGGATGCGGGGTTCGACCATGCGGCGCACTGGTTGTATGAGGGCATGGCGGCGGCGTTCCGGAGCGGAGCGGCGCGGCTGGCGATTGCGGGCGCCAACCCGGCGCTGCTTTCGAACGAAGATCCGGAGAAGGTGGGCCGCGCGAACCGCGCGGTTTCGCACGCCTACCGGCCCGCGCTCGAACTGATCACGCGGCACGAGATCAACTGGACGATCGTTGCCAGCGCCACCCCGGCATGGGCGATGGCGGTGTTTCCGAACGACAATCTGGATGTTGCGTTGAGCAAGCTGTGGGAGGCGATCTTTGCCACCACGCGGCTGAACACGGCCGATCCGGTGAGCGCCTGGCGTGCCCACGATGCGCAGTTGCAGAAGCGGGCGGCGTATATGAACGAGAAGCGGTACTTTGCGCTTCACTATCGCGGTCCGGGGACGGACTTCCGGCTGGGCCTGGCCGAGGATCATCAATGGCTGGGCGGAGGCACGACGGCCGGGAACGGCGTTTACTGCATTCCCAACATGCCGACGGAGGAGATCTTCTCCGCGCCGCACAAGGAGCGCGCGGACGGCATCGTGACGGCAACCAAGCCGCTTTCGCACCAGGGCACGATGATCGAAGGCATCCAGGTGCGGTTTGAAGGCGGCCGGATTGTGGAGGCGCGGGCCACCCGCGGGCAGGAGGTGCTGGAGCGGCTGATCGACACCGACGACGGCGCGCGGCGGCTGGGCGAGGTGGCCCTGGTTCCGCACTCGTCACCGATTGCGCAGAGCGGGATCGTTTTCCTGAATACACTGTTCGACGAGAACGCGGCATCGCACATCGCGCTGGGCCAGTCGTATGCGTCGTGCCTGCGGAACGGAGACAAGCTGTCACCGGAGGAGCTATCGGCGCGGGGCGCGAACGACAGCCTGATCCACGTGGACTGGATGATCGGCTCGGCGGAGCTGGACATCGACGGAATCACGCCGGCCGGCGCGGCCGAGCCGCTGATGCGCGGCGGCGAGTGGGCGGTGAGCGTTTAGCGGCGAGCGGGCCGGCGGGCGTGGTTTGCGGCAGGCCTGGGAGTGACATCACCGCGCCGGGCCGAACCGGCGGAAAGAGACAGGGCGCGGACACCGGCAATTTGCGCGCCGCAGACGCAGATCGCGGAGCGACGCCGTATCTGAGAGCGGATTACACGAGACATGGAACCAGTTACGCATTTTCTTACCGGGGCCTGCCTGGGACGGGCCGGACTCAATCGCAAGACTGCCTACGCGACGCTGGCCGCGACGCTGGCGGCGGAGGCGGCCGATCTGGATGTGTTGTGGGGATTGGGCGGACCGGTGGACGAGCTGAAGCACCATAGGGGCATCACGCACACGGTCTGGGCGGTTCCGGT
>JAKCDN010000273.1 GCA_021841795.1 Acidobacteriota bacterium
TGTCGCCGGGGTTCACGTCAGGGTGATACTTGCGCGCAGCCTTCCGGAAAGCCTTGCGGATCTCATCCTGCGTGGCCGTCTTCTTCACTCCGAGCGTGGCGTAATAGTCTTTGTTGGTCGTGGTGGACATGGTTCCCTAGCTCATTCTGCACTCATTTTCGGTTCTCTTGCTCGGACGCGTTGTATCGGTTGTGTTGCAGTGGGGCCGTTAAGCGATCCGTTTTGCTTTCAGCTCCCCCTTCCCGGTACGCGGCGACGGGAAGATTTCCACTTCGATCCGCGCCATCGAGTCCCGATGAGCCAGAGCCAGATCGTACGACATCTGCATCTTCATCCAAAAGTCAGGCGTGGTGCCAAAGTAGCGAGCCAGACGCAGCGCCGTATCGGCGGTAATCCCGCGGCGCTCCCTGACTATTTCAGAGATGCGCGTAACGGGCACACGCAAAGCAAGGGCCAAAGCATTGGCCGAAAGTCCCAGCGGGGCAAGAAAATCCTCACGCAAAAACTCGCCGGGATGGATCGGCGCACCCCTTTCCCCGGGTTTACGCGGAATACTCATCGCGATTCTCCTTAGTGATAATCAACAATTTCTACCTCCCAGGCATCTTTGCCATCCCAAAGGAAACAGACGCGGAACTGGTCGTTGATCCGGATGCTCCACTGCCCTTTCCTGCCGCCCTTGAGCTTCTCCAGGCGGTTGCCGGGAGGATTCTTCAAATCCTCGACGGCGCCGGCGTAATCAATCGCCTGCAATCGCCGCGCCGCCAATCGAGCGATGTGCGCCCAGCGCCGGCTCTTGCCGGTCAAGTAGACAACGCGGGTTTCCGAATCAGCAAACGACTGGATCACGCTTAACGTTTAGCGTAACACGAAAAACGAAACAGGCACCAACTGTGACCGGTCAGGCAGCCACGGCGAACGGCTCTATCCCCGGCCTTTTCCCCGCGTGGCGTGCCGGATGTCGTAGCTCATCTGCATTTCATACCACATGCTTTCGTGCGTCCCCGGCGCTGCCGACAGCCACAGCGACGCATCGGTCAAAATGCCCGAGGCACCGTTGAAAAAGCGCGAAAGCGTGGTGCGTGAGACGTGCAGCTTCTTTGCTGGCGTCGTTACACCCATGTCGCCCAGCGCATCGTACAGAACCTTGTCCGGATGGGCCGGGTTGTACATGCGCCGTATGACGGCCTCAATATCATCAAGTGCGGGGATGCACCAGCACCAAACAACTTTCATTGCCGAAGGCAAAAGCCTCAATACGCTCCCGCGTGTTCCGAAGTACAAAATCGATGCGCTGCGTGGTGCAGTTACCAAACCGCAGCCAAATCACTTTGGGAGGACTGCCCGCCAACGAACTGCGCCGCGAAAAATCCGAATCCTTGGAGACAATCACAAAGCCGTTCTGTTCCGCAAATTGCCAGACCGCTGAATCCGATGCGCCGCGCAGGCCGCACTCGGTCACATGCCGCGACCCTGGATACAAATCCAGAAGCGCATGCACCAGACCCGGCGAAAGATTCTCATCGAAAAGAAGTTTCACAAAGAGACGATCTCGAACTTGCGTTCCGCGTCGGCGGCGAAGGCCAGGCAGGCGCGGATATCTGTCTCCGTCAGGTCGGGGAAGTCTGCCAGTATCTCTTCGGGGCTCATCCCGCCGGCCATATAGTCCAGTACGTCGTAAACGGTGATGCGCAGATTGCGTACACAGGGCTTGCCACTACGCTTTTCCGGATCGATGGTGATGATCTTCGAATAGTCCATGGAACACTCCATTCTCGCCGGAATGTCCCAAGTATAGCGCGAACGATATGCGCGGTACACGTTGATACATCTCGCCCAGCGCGTCGCGCAAAACCTTGCCCGGATGGGGCGGTTGTGCATCGGCCTCATGGCCATGGTTACCTTACCACCCGCTGAAACTGCAAACACGTCAAAAGTCTAGATGCTTTCCGCAATATCCAATAACAATCATTTTCTCGTCAGCCTCCCATTCGAAATGAACACGCAGAGTAGCTACGAGTCGGGGTGGGCGACCTTTGGTCGCCCACCCCGAAGTTTTTCCGCGCACAGCGCGGGATTGCCTGGACGGCCAGTCCTACTTCTTCTCGTCCACGTCCACGTACTCGGCGTCGATCACTTCGCCTTCCTTCTTCTGGCCGGCTCCGGCGCTGCTCTGCTCCGAAGCGCCACCGGCCGCTGCATCCGGCGCGCCCGGCGCAGCCGCAGCCGTCGCCTTGTACATCGCCTCGGCCAGCTTGTGGCTGGCTTGCATCAGCTTCTCGTGCGCGGCCTTCAGTTCCGCGGTCGAAGGCGAGCCTTCCAGCGTCTTCTTGGCGTCGGCCAGCGCCGCTTCCACCTCGGTCTTGTCCGCCGCCGCCACCTTCTCGCCCGAGTCCTTCAGCATCTTCTCGATGTTGTAGACCATTGAGTCCAGTGCATTGCGCGCCTCAATCTGTTCCCGCTGCTCCTTGTCCTCGGTGGCGTGAGCGTCGGCTTCCTTGGCCATCTTCTCGACCTCTTCCTTGCTGAGGCCGGAGCTTGACGTGATGGTGATGCGCGTGTCCTTGCCCGTGGCGTTGTCCTTGGCCGTCACGTTCAGAATGCCGTTGGCGTCGATGTCGAAGGTCACCTCGATCTGCGGAATCCCGCGCGGCGCCGGCATAATGCCGCCCAGCTTGAACTTGCCCAGCGTGCGGTTCTGCGCCGCCATGGGCCGCTCGCCCTGCAGAACATGGACCTCGACCTCGGTCTGGTTATCCGCTGCCGTCGAGAAGGTCTCGGTTTTCTTGGTCGGGATGGTTGTGTTGCGCGGGATCATGGTCGTCGCCACGCCGCCCAGCGTTTCGATCGACAGTGTCAGCGGCGTCACGTCCAGCAGCAACAGATCCTTCACGTCGCCGGCCAGCACGCCCGCCTGCACCGCCGCGCCTACCGCCACCACCTCATCCGGGTTCACACCCCGATGCGGCTCCTTCCCGAAAAGCTTCTTCACCAGCTCCTGAATCTTGGGCATGCGCGTCTGTCCGCCCACCAGAACCACTTCGTCGATCTGGCTCGTCGTCACGCCCGCATCCGACAGCGCCTTCTTGCACGGCTCCACCGAGCGCTCGACCAGGTCTTCGACCAGTTGCTCCAGCTTGGCGCGCGTCAGCTTGCGCACCAGGTGCTTCGGACCCGACGCGTCGGCCGTAATAAACGGCAGGTTGATCTCCGTCTCAACGGTAGTCGAGAGCTCGATCTTCGCCTTTTCCGCGGCATCCTTCAGCCGCTGCAGCGCCATCTCGTTGCCCTTCGAGGTCAGGTCCAGGCCGTTCTCCTGCTTGAACTCGGTGATGAGCCAGTCCACGATACGCTGGTCCAGGTTGTCGCCGCCCAGGTGCGTGTCGCCATTCGTCGACTTCACCTCGATCACCCCCTCGCCTACCTCCAGAATGGAGATATCGAAGGTTCCGCCGCCGAAGTCGTAGACGGCGATCGTCTCGTCCTTCTTCTTGTCCAGCCCGTAGGCCAGCGCCGCCGCCGTCGGCTCGTTCACAATGCGCTTCACGTCCAGGCCCGCGATCTTGCCCGCGTCCTTCGTCGCCTGCCGCTGTGCGTCGTTAAAGTAGGCCGGCACCGTGATCACGGCCTCGGTCACGCTCTCGCCCAGGTAAGCCTCTGCGCTCTTCTTCAGCTTCTGCAGAATCATGGCTGAAACCTCTGGCGGCGTGTACTCCTTGCCCTGCGCCACAACGGCCACGTGATCGCCCTGCTGCACCACCTTGTAGGGCACCATCTTCATCTCGTCGTTCACTTCGTTATAGCGGCGGCCCATAAACCGCTTGATCGAGAAGATCGTGTTCTCCGGGTTGGTGATCGCCTGCCGCTTCGCCACCTGGCCGACCAGACGCTCTCCGCTCTTTGAGAAACCCACGATCGAGGGCGTAGTCCGCGCTCCCTCTTCATTCGCAATCACTTTCGGCTCGCCGCCTTCCATCACGGCAACGCACGAGTTCGTCGTTCCCAGGTCAATTCCAATAATCTTAGCCATGTGTTTCCCGCCTTTAGACAAATTCCAGCTTAGTCAGAATGCCAGATTGAGTCTTTTACTGTCAACTTTTTTGATGCTAAACATATAAGGAGGATGCAGGCCCCCAGCGTCCGCACCCCGTACCGGCTCTGCCACCCCGTCTGCCTTCGGGCAAATGCCTGATCTGCTGCATCTTGACCCATGTATCGGGCCCGGCAAACGCCTCCGCGCCACCCGACGGTATAATTCCCTTCACCCAAACCTCCGGAGGCCTTTCCCATGTTCACCAAGTCAGGCGCTGCCGCTCTCTGTGGAGCAATGCTCTTCTCCGCAACTCCCTTTGCCCGTGCGCAGCAGCCCGACCGCACCGTCCTCCCCATCCCACCCGCCCCATTTACCGGCCGCATCACGGAATCCTTCGCCACCTCGACTCCCGGCGCCTTCCCACCTGTCCGTGCGCCCCAGGACGCGCCCAACGTCCTGCTCATCCTCATTGACGATGCCGGCTACGGCCAGACCGGCACTTTCGGCGGCCTTATTCCCACGCCCACGCTCGATGCTCTGGCGGCG
>JAKCDN010000008.1 GCA_021841795.1 Acidobacteriota bacterium
ATGGAAAGCTTCCTCACCCGCTACCGAAATCTCGTGGTGTTGCTGGCCATTCTTGTGGCACAGCTGGCCGGCCTTGCGATGCAGGTGCACCGGAACAGCGCGGGCAAGAGCACGCTCGACGAGGGCGATCAGAGCGGAGTGCGCCTGATCCGCCTGTGGGGCAATGCCGTGGTGGCGCCGCCGGAGGAGTTCATCCACTGGGTCAGGATGGAGACGGTCGCGACCTGGCTGGACTACATCGATCTGCACCATGTGCGGCAGCAGAACCAGGAGCTCGAACAGACGGTGGAAAGACTGCGGCTGGAGCAGGCGGCGCTGCTTGAAGACGCGCGCCAGGGACAGCGGCTGCAGGCGCTGCTCGGCTTCCAGGAGAAGTATATTTACGCGACGGTTGCGGCGCAGGTGTACGGCTCCAGCGGGAGCGATCGCTCGCACGTGTTTTATATCGACAAGGGCGAGCGCGAGGGGCTCAAGCCGGACATGGCGGTGATCACGGCCGAGGGCATTGTGGGCAAGGTGCGCGACGTGTTTCCGCACGCGGCGCAGGTGCTGGCGGTGAACGATGCCAGCAGCGGCGCGGGCGTGATTCTGGAGAGCACGCGCATCCGCGGCATCCTGAAGGGAGACGCCGTGGGCCGGCTCGAGGTGGTGGGCATCCTGTCGGATCAGCGCATCCAGCCGGGGGAGAAGATACTGACGGCGGGAGGGGATCTGATCTTTCCGCGGGGACTGCCGGTGGGTGTGGTGGAAAAGGTTGTCCGCGACCCCGACCGGGACTCGTTTATCGACGTGGTGGTGAAGCCTTATGCGCATCTGAACCGCCTGGACGAGGTGCTGGTGATTACATCGACACAGCCACGGTTCTCAGCGCAGGAGCAGCAGGATCTGGCCGCGAGCGACGCGGAAAAGAGCGCGGTGCCGACGGCGATCAAAGACCAGATCAAGGCCTCGGAGATCATGGCCGAGAGGCTTCCCGGGCTGATCGATCCCAACCTGCCGCCGGATCAGCAGCCACTGAACGACACCAGCAATCCCAACCCCGCGCCGCAGCCTCCGCAGCCGCTGCATCCCGACGAGTTTTCTCCGGGAGCGGCGGCAGGCACCACGCCGCAAGGCGAGGCCGCGCCGGAGCCGGGCACGCAGGCCAAGAAGCCGGGCACGCCGCCCGCCGCCGGGAGCGGCGATGGCGCAGCGGCGACACATCACGGGCCGACGACACCGCCGCGGAGGAATCCGTAGGAGCAAGACCGCGCGATAGGGTAATCTGAACCGTGACCCACGCGGCGCAATCCACGAACATGCCGATGCGATTTGCATACCCACCGACGCGGTCTGGAAGATAGCCATGCCGCTGCTCACCGCCGACTCCAGGCGCGACATGGAGATCCGCCGCTATCCCCTGCTGGTATACGCCATGGTGCCGCTGGCATCGCTGGTGCTGCAGGCATGGCTGCCGCGCCTGGTGGGCCGCTACGACTGGTTCGATCTTCCGCTTGTGATCACGATCTACTTTGCGCTGGGACGCCGCAGCCCGATCCAGGGCACGATCATGGGCGCGGTGATGGGCATCTTCGAGGACGCGCTTTCGCACCACGCCATCGGCGTAAACGGAATCTCCAAGACGGTGGCGGGATTTCTGGCGGCATCGGTGGGCGTCCGCATCGAGGTGGAGAACCACATCATCCGGCTGCTGCTGAACTTTGCGCTTTCGCTGCTTTCGAGCGCCATCTACTTTCTGACGTACCGGGGGCTGCTGGGGCTTGCGCTCGACTGGAGCTGGCTCACCGAGCTGTTCCGCGCGGTTGGAAATTCACTGATTGCGGTGATGCTGTTTCCGCTGCTGGACCGGGCGCAGATCAGGGAGTGAGCCGAGGGTCGATGGGCGATCCGGGCGCATTGCGCGCTCCACATCGCCGGCAGGCAGCAAATTCCGCTGTATTCTAAACAGAGAAGCATGGTTTCCGGCAGCGTCAATCGTGGCGAAAAGCTCTCCACCGTCAAGCTGGCAGTGGTTCAGTACGGCATTTTATTCCTGATGCTGGGGCTGGCCTCGGGGCTGTGGCGGCTGCAGGTGCTGGACGTGGACAACTACCGTCAGCTGGCGCAGCAGAACCGCATCCGCAAGGAGCCCATTCTTGCGCCGCGGGGCAAGCTGTTCGACCGGGAAAATCGGCTGGTGGTGGACAACTACTCATCGGTCACCTGTTTTCTGGTGCGCGAGCAGAGCAGGAATGTGGACGCCGACCTGGCGCTGATCGCCAAGGGTCTGGATCTGGACATCGATCAACTGCGGGCGACGCTGCACCGCTTTCGCAACCAGCCGGGCTATCAGCCGATTCCGATCAAGCAGGATGTGACCCCGGACGAGCAGGCGTTTATCGCGGCGCACCGGAACGAGCTGCCGGAGCTGGAGACGATCGACGAGGAGCGGCGGCTGTATCCGCGGGACGGTTTTGCGGCGCACCTGATCGGCTATGTGGGCGAGGTGAGCGAAGAGGATTTGAACAATCCCCGTTTTGCGTATTACGAGCCGGGCGACGTGGTGGGCAAGGCGGGCGTGGAAGAGACCTATGACGAGCTGCTGCGCGGGCAGGATGGCAGCCGCGAGGTGATTGTGGACAGCCGCGGCCGCGAGGTGGGCTACTTCGGGATTGAGCACGCGGTTCCGGGGCAGGATCTGCGGCTGACCATCGACAACGACCTGCAGCGGGCCGCGGAGCTGGCGATGGGCGACCGCAACGGCGCGCTGGTGGCCATGGATCCGCGCAACGGCGAGATTCTGGCCATGGTCTCGCGGCCGAGCTTCGATCCCAACGATTTCGCGGTGAAGATCAATCGCTCGGCGTGGAACAAGCTGGTGACCGATCCCGACCATCCACTGATGAACAAGGTCATCCAGGCGCAGCTGGCGCCGGGGTCAACGTTCAAGATCCTGATGTCGGTGGCGGGTCTGGAGGAGGGCATCGCGCAAAACATGCACATCGTGTGCAACGGCGGCTGGGGCCCGTACGGCTACTACCATCACTGCGACGAAAAGCATGGCGCGGTGGACATCCACAATGCGATTCCGTACTCCTGCGACACGTTCTTTTACATGCTGGGCGACAAGCTGGGAATCGATCGCATTGCCAAGTACGCGACGGCCTTCGGGTACGGACAAAAGACGGGAATCGATCTGCCGGGAGAACAGGCGGGCCTGATGCCTTCGCCGCAGTGGCTGATCCACAACTTCCATCACCGCTGGTATCCGGACGAGACGCTGGACGTGGCGATCGGCCAGGGCGCCGTGGAGGCCACGCCGATCCAACTGGCGCGGATCATTGGCGGCATTGCATCGGACGGACATATGGTGCGGCCGCACGTGGTGTTCCCGAACCAGCTGCCGGCGGAGTTCCGGAGATCGCTGCTCGACAGCTTTCCCGGCTCGGGGGATGCGTATGTGCCGATGGATCCCAACACGTGGGAGATCGTGACCGACGGCATGGCCGACGTCACCGAGCCCGGGCTGTACCACACGGCCGGCTCGGCGCATCTCGAGGGCATCGACTTTGCCGGCAAAACCGGCACGGCGCAGCAGATGAGCCACGAAGCGCTGGCCAAGACCAACAAAGGGCGGAACACCTATCCGAACGTCTGGTTCGTGGGGGCTACGCCGCGCCGCAATCCGGAGCTGGTGATCGCGGTTTTGTGGCAGAACGGCGAGTTCAGCTACTACCCGGCGCGCATCGCGGCGAAGGTGGTTACGGCCTTTGTGGACAAGAAGCGCCGCATGGCCGGCAACCTGCCGCCGGAGAAGCCTCAGGCTCCGGTGGAGGTGGGTGCGATCTGGTCGTCGCCCGATGGACAGCGGGGCGCGAAGAACGGGGAGACGGCGGCAGACCGTATCCACGGCGGACATTTCTACGTGGAGAACGGGCAGATTGTGGCCGCACGGAAGACGGCTCCACAAGGCGGCGCCGCGAAGGCGGGCGGTTTGCAGTGGATGGCCGGAAGCGCGGGACAGGAGAACGGCGCCCGGGGCGCGCGGCCGACGGAGACCGCGGCGGCCCTGCCCGAACGCCGGCCGGAGCCGCGGTCGAACGCAGCGACTCAATCCAGGGGAGATCATTAGCGCCATGGCCCTGCGCCGCTTCCTCAGCTTTCGGGACTTCGACTGGTGGCTGCTGCTGCTGCTGCTGGGCATGTGCTCGGTCTCATTGATCGAAGTGCACTCCACCACGGTGCACACCCGATTCGCGCGTTTTCCCGAGATGCAGATGATCGCCATGGGGGGCGGGATTGCGCTGATGTTCATCTTTGCGCGGATCGACTATCATCGGGTGCTCGACTGGGCGCCGTGGGCTTATGGAACGGGTCTGCTGGCGCTGGGAGCGGTGCTGTCGCCGCTGGGACACAAGGCACTGGGAGGACGGCGCTGGATCAAGCTGGGCCCGATGCTGATCCAGCCCTCGGAGTATGTGAAGCTGGTTCTGATCCTTATGGTGGCGCGCTACTTCGCCAACCTGGGCGGGCGCTACCTGAGCTGGAAGGATATTCTGAAGGCCCTCGCGCTGGTGGGGATTCCGATGGAGCTGGTGCTGAAGCAGCCGGACCTGGGAACGACGCTTACCTACGCGCCGATTCTGGTTGCGGGCCTGTTTCTGGGCGGCATCAATCTGCGCCAGGCGGCGATCCTGATGACCTGCGCGGCGGTGCTGGTGGGGGGCGTATGGTCGAGCGGCAAGTTCCTCAAGTCATACCAGAAGGCGCGTCTTACGAGTTTCACCAACCCGAGCGCCGACCCGAAAGGCTCAGGGTACCAGGTGCTGCAGTCGGAGATTGCGGTGGGATCGGGGGGCATCTGGGGCAAAGGCTCGGAGCGGGGCACGCAGACGCAGGGATATTTTCTCCCCATCCCGTATACGGACTTCATCTTTGCCGCATTCAGCGAGGAGCACGGATTTGTGGGTGCAATTTTTGTCCTGCTGCTATACTTCCTAATATTGATGCGTTTGATTCAGAACGCACAAACAGCCGCTGACCTGCCCGGTTCTCTCATTATTATGGGGATTGTGGCGGTGTTGACCTTCCAGATTGCGGTCAACGTCGGCATGGTCATCGGGCTGATGCCCGTCACCGGAATCCCTTTACCTTTAATGAGTTATGGCGGATCTTCGGTGCTGTTCACGTTCCTGGCGCTTGGCGTGGCAATGAATGTCCGCATGCGCAGGTTCGTCAACTGAGACATCTGAATCCGCTCGGGTTCCGGTGTCGTCAGGCAAAGCTTTGTTCTACGCGGCCGGGAAGTGATTTGGCATCGCGACCCGTCGCAAGGGAAAGATTTTGAAACATTTCGCCGGCTTGGTCCCGATGGATCGCGCCCGGCAGGATTGAGTTTATGAGCACCGAGAGACGGGATAGCCGCTCCGCTCCAGCGACCGCAACCGGTCGCCAAAGCGTGCGGATCGGCTCGCGGCCTGCGCATTGCAGCGACCGTGCATTCCCTTCGGAGCCGCCGGACATTCACTGGATCTTCCCCGTGTCCGCCTCCGAACGTGAGCGCCCCAGGGCGCGCACCGCTCAGCTCGACGATTACCTTCATCAGCAAGCTGGCCAGCGTTTATGCCATGGCTCGCCGCCCTTCGGGCCGGCAGCCGGACATCGATCGCTCTTCGACCGCTCGATCGGTAATCCGCTCCGCACTCTGTCTGCCGTCTTCGCGCCCATCCATCCGTCCTTGCCGCAGGATCCGGCCGCCATGCGCCGCCGGACGGAAAGGTACGATGGCAAAGGAAATTTGTATCTCCAGCACGCCGCATGAGACGCGGCTTGCGATTTTGGAAGACGATCAGCTCGCGGAGATCTATTACGAACGCGAAAACGAGTACACGCTGGCAGGCTCGATTTACAACGGGCGAGTCACCCGGGTGCTTCCGGGCATGCAGTCGGCGTTTGTCGATCTGGGACTGGAGCGCGACGCATTCCTGTATGTGACCGACTTCCTGGAGCTTGAAGACCAGGAAGAATCGGACGAGCTGGAAAAGGCCGCCGCCAGCGGCGCGGGACAGCCTCCGCGGGAGGTGCGGCACGGCCAGCAGGGCACGGCTCAGGTCGCGGCTCAGGGAGCAGCTCAGGGCAGCGAGCGCAGCGGCGGACGCCGGGACGATCGGCATGGCCGCTCCGGCGACAGGCGCCAGGAACCGCGCACGGAACGGGTTCTGGACGAGGCGCCGGCGGAGCCCGTGGCCGCCGAGCCGGCCGCGACGCCGGAGACGATAGAGACCGCACAGGATCAGGACGCTTCCGGCGGACGCCGCTGGCGCGGACGGCGCCGCCGCCGCGGAGGGCGCGGCCAGGAATCGGCTCCGGAGACAAATCCGGAGGCGACGGCAACGGAATCCATGCCCGCGGAGCCGGTTGCGGCTTTCGAGGTGGAAGAAAGGCCCCAGGCGCACGAGCCTTCGCCGATCCAGCCGGTAGAGCCTGCGCGTACGAAGCCGGCCGCGTTCGTGCTGCCGGGCGAATCGCTGTCAAAATACGGTGGAACGTCCGCGCCCGATGCCACGCGGCCGGCAGCGGCAAGCTCAGCGCCGGCACGCCCCACCTACTCCTCAAAACCCTCAACCCTGATCGATTCCCCGCTGGCGTGGGACGGCAGCGGACTGCTGCCCGGCGAGTCAATCTCACGGCACCGCGCGCGGCAGCCGGAGAATGAGACCGAAGCCGCGGCCGAGGAGACGGTGGAAGAGGCGGCGGTGGCAGGCTTCGCGGCCAAGCCGCTGGTGGAGGCCGTAGAGGAACAGGAGTTCGACTTCGACGAAGAGAGCCTTCACGCGAGCCCGGGCAAGCTGCGCATCGAGCCAGAGACGGCAGAAGAGACGAACGGCGAAGAGCTGGAGTTTGAGGAAGAGACGGAGAGCGAGCCGGCCCAGGAGCCGCAGGAGGACGAAGCGGAGCCGGGCGAGACCGACGCCTCTGCCTCGCATCGCGTGGACCCCTCCGCGCCCAGCGGTTTTCGCCTGTTCGGATTCGGCAAGAAGAAGCGGGAAGATGAGCCGGGCGAGGAGAAAGCAGCGACTGAGCGGCCCGCCGCGCGGGCGTCAAACTACGCTCCGGGAGCAGGCCTGGTGGAAGAGGAGGTCATCGAGGGCGAAGAGGTGGAAGCCGCGCCTCATGCCCGGCGCCACAAGCCCGAGGCGCACGATCTGGACGATTACGAGGAAGAGACGCTGGGCACGCGCATGCGCTCCGGCGACTTCGGCGAGCTGCTGCAGGAGGCGCACCTGGACCACCGCATCCAGCGCAACCTCGATGAGCCCAACGGCGAAGAAGAGGAAGAGGCCGAAGAAGAGACTTCCGCACCGGGCGCACGCCCCCCACGGGGCCGGGAGCGCCGCGAACGGGGTGAACGCGGCCAGCGTGGCCGCGGCCAGCAGAACCAGAGCCGGCGGGGCCCGTCGCGCCGTTCCGCGCAGACCTCGGACCTGCCGGTCATCTCGGACCTGCTGAAGCCGGGCCAGGAGATTCTGGTCCAGATTGCCAAGGAGCCGATCGCCAAGAAGGGCGCGCGCATCACCAGCCACATCGCGCTGCCGGGACGTTTTCTGGTCTTCATGCCCACGGTGACCCACGTGGGAGTGAGCCGCAAGATTGCCTCCGACGAGGAGCGCCACCGCCTGAAGCGCATCCTGCTCCACGAGCGGGGCGAGTCGTCGGGAGGCTTCATTGTGCGCACCGCGGCCGATGGAGCGTCAGAGGAAGAGCTGCGCGCCGATCTCCGCTTCCTGATCAATCTGTGGAACGACATCAAGCAGCGGTCAGAGTCTTCCAAGTCGCCGGCGCTTATCTACCACGACCTTTCGCTGATCGAGCGCATTCTGCGCGACCAGGTGAGCGATAACTTCTCGTCAATCTGGGTGGATTCGCAGGACGACTACGAGCGCATTGTGCGCTTCCTGAACCGTTTTTCGCCTTCGCTGGTGCGGCGCGTGAAGCTCTACACCAAAGAGACGCCGCTCTTCGAGCACTTCGGCATCGAGGACGATATCTCCAAGGCATTGCGTTCGAAGGTCTGGCTGAAGAGCGGAGGCTCGATCGTCATCAACCAGACTGAGGCGCTGGTGGCCATCGACATCAACACGGGAAAATACGTAGGCAAGTCGGCGCGCCTCGAGGATACGATTCTGAAGACCAACCTGGACGCGGTGCCGGAGATTGTGCGTCAGATCCGCCTGCGCGACCTTGGCGGCATCATCGTGATCGACTTTATCGACATGGACGAGCGCAAGAACCGCTACAAGGTGATGGCCGCGCTCGAAGAGGCGCTCAAGAGCGATCGCGCACCGACCAAGGTTTTGCAATTCAACGATTTCGGGTTGGTCGCCATCACCCGCAAGCGCGTCAAGCAGTCGCTGGAACGCACGTTGAGCGTTCCCTGCCCCACCTGCCAGGCGACGGGGATGGTGAAGAGCCCGGCGACGGTATGCAACGAGATTTATGTAGAGATGCGCAAGATGCGGAAGCATTTTGAGAACGCGGACGTTATGCTGCGCGTGCATCCGGAGACGGTGAAAGTGCTGAAGAGCAACAATGCCCGCTGGCTGGTCGAGTTCGAAGAGCTGATCGGAAAGAATCTGCTGCTGAAGAGCGACGCCACGCTGCATCCCGAACAGTTCGACATTCAGGGCTGAGGGGTAAAAGAAAGCGGCGAAGGCCGGGGACAGCGCTTCGGCTTTCGGTTTTTTGTTACGGTTCTGCCGCGAAATTCCGTGCCTGCCCGGCGAGACAAAGCCGGGCAGATACGAGCGAAAGGGCATTCTCGACGGGATTCCAGCACCATGGCGATGCCGGACGCTGCGCCGATGCGCGGAGCCGGCATGATCTTCAATCCCGGGCTGAAGAGGAGTTTCCAATAAATTCCGTATCTCCTCCGGAATCACGCTCCTGGGCTTCCGGTGCGGCTGCGCACCGCCGTCTTCGGGCAACCTTTAGCGGCAGTTGGTGTCTAACTTATTGACTGGGCGAATCATGTCCCAGAGGACCACTAAAATCTCTTACGCGAGGTACATGCCATGACTTTCACCCATCGGAGGCCACTCGTTCGGTGCGCCAGCATGTTAGCGGCTGCGGTATTGTGGGCAGCCGGTGCTGCGAGCGGGCAAACCGCCTCAACCGACTCCTCCTCCACTCCGTCGGGTTACTCTTCCAGCCAGTCCGGACTGACCCAGCTTGCCAGCCTTTCGCTGCCCTCGGCGCCGGTACCCGCAGCAGCCATGGGCGGATCGGCGGGCGGCCAGTACGGCAACGGCAAGGGCTACAGTGCGAAGAGCGGCGGTGTGCTGCATCGTCTTACGTTTGAGGCCGGCGGCGGCGCAGCCGCGCCAGCCGGGGATAAAGCCGACATCACCTGGGGCGGACAGTTCCTGTTTGGCGGCGGTGTGAACATCACCAACAAATTAGCCGCGTTCCTCGAGTTCCAGTTCCTGGACAACAAATTGCCCGGAGCAGTAGCCGCTGATGCCGGCTCGGCGGGAGGCAATTACCATATCGAGGCTCTCACGATTGAGCCGGTCTACGACGTCTTCCCGAAATCGGCCAACGATCTCTACTTAAGGGCGGGCGGCGGCTATTACCACAAGTCGCTCAACTTTACCGATCCGACCCAGAGCTGCGGGTTCTTTTATTACTACTATTCATGCGGGACCAGCAACCAGACGATAGGCTCCTTCAGCTCGAACAATGGCGGCTTTGACGTAGGAGCCGGCTATCAGCATCGCTTTGGCGGAATGTATGGCCAAAGCCGGATCAGGCTCTTCGCCGAGGTCAGGTACCTGGATGTGCTGTCGCCTGCGCTCAGAAGCGTAGCCCCTGCCGGGAGCGGGCTGAATCCGGTGAATATCGACGCCAGCACCAAGCTGATGCCGATCACCCTCGGCATTCGCTGGTAGTCAGCCTTCGTTCCCAGACCGCTCGAAGAGCAAACTCATAGCTCCCACGCACTTGTCGATTCCCCCGGCAAGGGGTGGGAGCGCAGAGTTCGCCGTCAACCACTTCCCCGGATGCCGCAACTCCGGCAAACTGCCATTCCGCGAGGCGCTCCACGCAAGCAAGAGCGATGTGGGATTTTCGACCAGTGAAAGCAGCTCGTAAAAAGCGCGATCCTATTCCCTTCCCCATTGCCGCCGCGGCACTGGTCGCGGTGTCTTTGCTTTTTTCCGGCTGCAATGCCAAGTTCCAGTTGACCGGGGCGCAGCAGGGCGCACAGCCGGCGGCGCCGCCGCCGAGCGGGGCGCCACCGACCTCAGGCCAGAGCGGCACCGTATCGGTGTCGCCGCAATACATTGCCCTGGCGCCGGGCCAGACGTTCCAGTTCAACGCGACCGTAACCGGGAGCGGACAGACGGAGTGGCTGGTCAATGGATCACAGAACGGAAGCGCGGCCACGGGCACGGTGAGCGCGACGGGGAACTATACGGCCCCGGCCACGGTGACCCAGAGCGAAAATGTCACGGTGACGGTGGCGCTCTCCGGCTCGGCGCAGCAGAACTATGCCACGGCGGTGGTTGCGATCATGGCGCCCGGCCAGGTCACGTGTCCATTCGCGCTGGGCAATCCGCAGGTGGCGCAGTACTCTCTGTATCTGCCGTCACAGGGAAAGATGTCCGTCCAGTTCGGGACGACGACCAGCTACGGTTTTGAGACCTGGCAGGTGCCGACGCCGACGGCCAACGGCGGCGATGCGCAGGTTTACGTGGCCGGCATGCTGGGATCGACGCTCTATCACATGCGCGCCCAGGTCACGCTGGCAAATGGCGCGACGTACAACGACAGCGACCACACCTGCATGACCGCCGCGCCGCCCGTGACCTCGCCGGTGAACGTGACCTTGAGCAACGGGGCCACGCCACAGCCCGGCATCGAGCTGTGGAACACGCTGATCCCGGCCAGCGACACGCAGGCATTTGCCACCGACCTGAGCGGCAACGTGATCTGGACGTACGCTTATCCTCACTCAACCAACGACTACCTGCAGGGTCTGCAACTGCTCCCGAACGGCAACCTGCTGACGCTGATCTCCTATCTTTCATCGGTGACGACGCAGCAAAGCCCGAACATCATTAACGAGGTCAGGGAGATCGATCTGGCCGGCAACACGGTGACCAGCCTGACGATGACCGTGCTGAACCAGAAGCTGGCCGCGGGCAACTTCCGCGACGCCCAGGGCAACGTGTACCAACTGGGCAGCTTTCACCATGCGGTGCTGGCGCTGCCCAACGGCCACTTTGTCCTGCTGGCTACCTACTTCAGAAAATATACGAACCTGGCGGGCCACCCCGGCACAATCACGGTGATCGGCGACGCGCTTGTGGATGTGGACCAGAACTTCAATCCCGACTGGGTCTGGAACACCTTCGACCACCTGGACGTGAACCGGCACCCCATGAACTTCCCGGACTGGACGCACTCGAACGGACTTTTGTATTCGAGCGACGACCACAACCTTCTGCTCTCGATGCGGCACCAGAACTGGATCATCAAGATCGACTTCCTGGATGGCACAGGCTCGGGCGACGTCATGTGGCATCTGGGCGAGGGCGGGGATTTCCGGCTGGTTGGGGCTGTTGATCCGACCGACTGGTTCTACGCCCAGCATGGGTTGAACTACTTTACCCCGAATACGACCGGCATCTTCCGCATGGGGATGATGGATAACGGCAACGACCGGATCTTTCCCACCGGCCAGGTGTTCTGCCGTCCGGGAGCGCCTGCCAATCCGCAGTGCTACTCCACGATGCCGGTGCTGGAGTTGAACGAGAGCGCGATGACGGCCACCATGATCAAGCACTATGTGCCGCCGGACAACTACTTCAACTTCTTCGGGGGCAACGCCGAGATTCTGGACAACAACGATTACGAAGTGGACTTTTGCGCGCCGGCGCAGGGCGCGATTGTGCAGGAACTTAATCCGCAGAGCCTGAATGTGGTGTGGCAGGGAACCACACCGGGCGCCGATCAGTTCCACGTTTACCGCCTGCCCAGCCTCTATCCGGGCGTGCAGTGGTAGCGCGATAGCAGGGCCGGGCGCGGCAGCGGCGGAGCGATGAGGAAGGCGCTCGCGCGCCGGCGCTCACCAGGGATTCTTCAAAGTGGGCGCGCCCACCTCGCCGCGCTCGATGCGATCGAGAAAGATGCGCGCCAGCCTGCGCTCGCCGGGATGACTTTCGCCGTGCATGGTGCACAGGTCAAGAAACTCTTCGACGAGGGCATTTGGCTCGCCCTGTTGCGCAAAGACGCCCTGCAGCGCCACGGCCAGCTCGCGCAGCTTTGCCGCCTCAGGCCATGCGTCGGCATCGTCATCGAGCGCGACATAGTCTGAGAACAGGCCGCGGCGTCCCCGCGCGCACTGGTCCAGGCACGCCAGGAGTTGCTGGCTGAAGGCGCGGCTGAGCGCGTCCATTTGACCGGTTTCGACTTCGTTGGGCGAATCCATGCATGCTCTTTCCGGCGGGCCCGGCTACCTGGCGACGCCCTTGCCGGCCTTCATGGCGGCTTCAATCTCGTCGGCAGTATGCGGCAGACCGGCATCGAGATCGATCAGTTTGCCGTCGGGGGCGACCAGAAAATCGCACTCGATGCGCACGCCGATCTTTTCGTCGGGGATGTACACGCCGGGCTCGATTGTAAATACCATGCCCGGCTTGAGCACGGCGGGATAGACGGCGGGATCGTGCACATCGATGCCGACCATGTGCCCCAGACCGTGCAGCCAGTAGCGGCCAAGCGGCTGGCCGTGCAGATCCTTGCCGTGGGTGTTGATGTAGTTGTAGGCGGCGGTGTCGAGCGAGTTCGGATCCTTGCGGTCGCGATCGTCGATGGTGGATTTTCCGGCGACGAACGCGTCGATGGCCGCCTGCTGCGCGCCGAGCACGACGTTGTAGATTTCGCGTTGCCGCGCGGTGAAGCTCCCGTTGACCGGCACCGTGCGGGTGATGTCGGCCGCGTACATTGAGTACTCGCAGGCCGCATCCACCAGCAGGAGATCCCCGTCCTGCATGGTGCGGTCGTTACTGGAGTAGTGCAGGATGGTGGAGTTGGGGCCGGAGCCGACGATGGGCGCGTAGCTGGGCCGCTCGCATCCGTTCTCCATCCAGACGGCGGTCATGGCACCGACGATGGCGCGCTCCGTCATGCCGGGCTTGACCCACCACTGCATCATCACACGCTGGGCGAGAATCGAGGCAGCGGAGGCCTTTTTGATGAGAGCAATTTCGCCATCATCCTTGATCTGCCGCAAGGGCATGGTCAGCGTGGTTACATCCTGGGCGCGCGGAGCATCGCTGCTGCCAAGGGTGGCCGCCATAAAGCCGAGCAGCGCCGTGGCGGGGGGAGTATCGGGCTGCGTCCAGAGGTTGTAGAAGAGCCCGCGGTCAGCGGAGACCATCCGGCTCAATTCCGCCGGCAGATCGGTCATCGGCTCCACATCATCGACCCCCGCGGCCTGTTCCACTGCCGGCGTGGCCGCATCCATCTTGACGCCGGTATAGACTTCCATGCGCAGGTTGCGCGCGGGCAGAAACAGGATCTCGCGGTAGGCGCGAGCGGTAGCTCCCTCAGCGGCGGAACCGACAATCATGAGCGCCGCTCCGGGCTGGGTCCAACCGGTGAGGTAGTAGAAGTCAGAGTCCTGGCGGTAGGGCATAAAGTCCAGCACGGGCTCTTCGGCGGCAAAGAGGATGGCCACACCGCCGTGGAGCTCGCCGGCCAGAGCCACGCGGCGGGCGCGATAGACGCCTGCGGATTGTTTCTCAAGGGCAAAGAGTGCGGAAGGATGAAGGAGGAATAACCCGGCGAGCAGGACGAGCCAAGCCAGGAGAGGAAGGCCGAGCCTTTTCATTCCGCTATTGTCATCCTTCGCTCGCCCTGGTGCAAAAGGAAAAATCGCCCGTTCCGTTCCGGACGGTCAGGGAGTGACATCTGCTGCGGTTGCGCGATTCGGCCGACCGCGGCGAGATTCCGCGGGGGATGCCTGGGAGGTCCCGCGACAGGGCGGATATCGCCAGGGCGCACGGGATTGCGCGCTGGAATCCGGCGGTGAATCGTCCCGCTCTCTGCACCGATACGGGGTTTGGCTGGCGCGGCGGGCAGGGGGCGTGGCGAGGGCAATCCGCCGCGTTGACAGGAAATTCACGACGGCGCAGAGGCCGCAGACAGTTGAATTTCGCCCCGTTTCGCAGTATCCTTAGCTTGCAGACGCGTTTGTCCGCCAGTTATTCCGTGTGCGCACCGGCTGGCGGAGAGATGAGTGGGCCGAAAGCCCACTTTTTATTTGCGGCAAATTTGACCCGGCAAACCCAGCAAAATCAGGGAGATCCGGGAGGCAGGCTGCCTGAAGGGCAGCGAGGCACGATGGCGGTCAGGCTGGACGAAATCCGAAAAGCAGCGGAGCGGGTAGCCGCCTCGCATGGGCTCGAAGTGGTCGATCTCGAGTTTGCCGGGCCGCCCAAGGACCGCATTCTGCGCATTACGCTGGAGAAGAACGCCGCAGGCCGGGCGCAACTGAAGGCGGCGGCGGAAGCGGGGGCGAAAGACCTGCCGGAGAAGCTGCTGGAAGGCGCGCTGGCAGTGGAGCAGCTCTCGGGCGTAACGCACGAGGATTGCGCCGAATTCAGCCGCGACTTTGGGGTTCTGCTCGACGTGGAGGATCTGGTTTCCAGCGAGTCGTACACGCTGGAGGCCAGTTCTCCGGGGCTCGATCGAAAGCTGGCCAGCGCGGAGGAGTTCGAGCGGTTCGCAGGCTGCCTGGTCAAGGTGAGGACATATGAGCCGGTGCGCAACAATCGGCACTGGCAGGGAAGATTGGTGACGGGCGAGGGAACGCCGTCCGATACGGGAAAAATTACGCTCGACCTTGCAGCGATGCGGCAGAACAGCAAGAGCCGCAAGGCGGGGTTAGAAACGGTGGAGATCGCCCTGAGCAACATTGAGAAGGCGAATCTTGTGCCGGAAATCTGAAAGACAGGGACGCGGGGCGCAGGAGACGATAGCCCGCCGGCTGGAATCGGCGGGGACATGGGGGAGAAGTGCAAACGGCTTTATAGTCCCCTGTTCCCAGATTTGCGGTCCCTATCAATGAGAAACAGCGATGCCGGGTGATCGGAAGCGATTGCGCCCGGCACGCAGGATGCGAGAGCAAGCAGTATGGCCACCAGCGCTTTGTATCAGAGTATCGAGCTCCTCAGCCAGGAAAAGGGCATCAACCCCGCCATTGTTGTCAGCGCGGTGGAGGAAGCCATCGCCCTGGCCACGCGCAAGTACTACAAGACCCAGGAAAACATGCGCGGCGAACTGAATCGGGAGACCGGCGAGATTTCGGCATACATCTACAAGACGGTGGTCGCCGCCGAAGACCAGATCGAGGATCCTGTCAACCAGATCACGCTGGAAGAGGCAAACGACCTGGCCCCCGGGGTCGAGGTTGGCAGCGAGATCCGCATCTATCGCGACACCACGCCGCTGGGCCGTATCGCGGCGCAACTGGCGAAGCAGATCATCTTCCAGAAGGTGCGCGAGGCGGAGCGCGATACGGTGTTCCAGGAGTATGCGCACCGCGAGAAGGAAGTTCTGAACGCCACGGTGAAGCGGGTTGAGGGCCAGGACGTGATCTTCGACCTGGGCAAGGCCGAGGCACGCTGCCCGCGGCGCGAGCAGTCGCGGCTGGAGCAGTTTACGGTGGGCGAGCGGCTGCGGGTGGTGCTGCTCAAGGTGGACCGCGCGGCCAAGGGGCCGCAGGTGATCGTAAGCCGTGCGGCGCCGGAGCTGGTGCAGAACCTGTTCCAGTCCGAGGTTCCCGAGATCTATGACAACACCGTGGTCATCAGGGCCATCGCGCGGGAGGCCGGCGAACGCACGAAGATCGCCGTCCAGTCGCGGGACAAGGATGTGGACCCGGTGGGCGCGTGCGTGGGCATGAAGGGCATGCGGGTGCAGTCGATCATCCGGGAGCTGCGCGGGGAAAAGATCGACATCATCGAATACTCGGACGAGATCACGACCTTTGCCGAGAAGGCGCTGCAGCCGGCCAAAGTCAGCCGCGTCTCCATCACGGACCTGGGCGAGAAACAGCTTGAAGTGATCGTGGATGACACGCAGTTGTCGCTGGCGATCGGCAAGAAGGGCCAGAATGTGCGTCTGGCGGCCAAGCTTCTGGGCTGGAAGATCGACATCAAGAGCGAAGAAGAGAAGCGCCAGGAAGTGGAGCAGCAGATGCAGGCTCTGGCGGGGTCGCCCACCACGCCCATCGAGCAGGTGACGGAGCTGGGCGATGGCATCATCCAGAAGCTGGTGGCCGCGGGCGTTACCACGGTGGAGTCGCTGGCCGATATGACTCCCGAGCAGCTTGAGGAGATTCCGGGCATCGGCGAGAAGACGCTGGAGAAGATTTCTGTAGCCGTACGCCACTACTTCGGCCAGTTTGAAGAGGCGGAAGCCGCAGCTGCCGCGGCGGCGGACGCGCCCGCCGGAGAAACAGCGGCGGCGGAGACGGCGGAAGCCGCAACGGGCGAGGAAAAGCCGGAAGGCGCGGGCGCCGAAGCGGCCGTCGAGGCCACCGGCGAAGAAGCTCCCGCGGCGGACGCGACGGCACAGGAAGAGACAGAGCAGCAGGCGGCTAAAGAGGATGGCGCATAACATGCGCGCCCTTTTCCAAGGCCAGAAGTACGTTAACGCAAGCAAGAGCGGCCGGCGCCACGAGGTAGCTATGAGCGACTAAGCGGCAGTCAGGCGGCACAGAATTGAAAAGAGGCGGATGAGCAAGGTTCGTATTAACGATCTCGCGAAAGAGCTGGAAGTGAAGTCTCGGGCGATTCTCGACATTCTTCCGGAACTGGGTGTTTCCAGCGGCAAGACGCACTCCAGCTCGCTTGAAGGCGATGAGGCGGACAAGGTTCGCGCGCATTTTGCCGATGGGTCGCGGCCGGCAGGGTCGTCGGGGCAATCGCTTTCGCGCTACGGCGCAGCCGGCATGGCTCCCAAGATCGATCTGTCGCACATCTCCAAACCCGGCGATGTGATGAAGGCTATCCTGGCCAAGAAGAAGGAAGAGGAAGAAGAGGCGCGTCTGGCCCGTGTACCGGTGAAGCCGGCGGCACCGCCAGCAGCAACGGCACCGGCGGCGCCGCCAGCCCAGCCGGTCCGGCCGATTGTGGCCCCGCCACAAGCTGCGCCAGTTGCGCAGGCGCCTGCCGCAGCGGCTCCGGTCCGCCCGGAACCGCGCAGGATTGTTCCGCAGCCACGCCAGGCCCCACCGATTATTGCTCCGCCACCTGCCGCACCGGCCATTGCGAACCGCCCGCCAACGGGCGCGGTGGTTGCCAAGCCGCCCGCCGGCGCCACCGTTACGCGTCCAGTGGTGGTGGTTGCGCCGCCCGCCGCTACAGCCGTGGTCAAGCCCGCGACGCCCGCGGAGAAGATTGCGCCAGCGATTGTGAAGCCCGCGGCACCAGCAGCGCGGGAAGAAAAGCCAGCGCCCGTGAAGCCCGCCGCTACCGAGACCCCGGCACCGACGCCGGCGGCTGAACCGGCTGCGCCGGTTGCCGAGCCAGCAGCGCCTCCGGCAGAGGCGGCAGCATCTATTGCGACGATTGCCGCCGCGTCCACGGTCGCGCCGGCGCCAGTGGCGACGCCTGCACCCCCTGCGACTCCACCGCGCCGCATGGTGATGCCGCAGACCGGTCCACGGCCGGTTTACAAAGCCTCGATTCTGCCTACGCCGCCGCCGCCGGCCGGGGGCGGAATCCAGCGCGGCAAGCCGATCTTCGACCGCCGTCCGACAGGCGGACCGGGTTTTCAGGGACAGCGCGGACCCGGCGCTCCAGGCTCTTACGCCGGCGGTCCACGGCCCAAACATCCCACCCGGACAACGCCGGGCGGGTTTCCGGGCAGCGCTCCCGGCGGACCGGGCGGCCGTCCCGGCTTTGGCCAGCGCCCCGGCTTTGGTCCCCGGCCGGGCTTTGGCACCCCGCGCCCCGGCATGGGCACCGCGCCTCCGCCTGATTCTCAACGTCCGCAGCGCGCCCCCTCGCGCGGCCGCGGCCGTGGCCAGCAGCAGTATCCGAAGACAAAAGAAGGCCCGATGAAGGGCTTTGTGCCGCCGCCACGCTACAGCGGCATGCAGTACAGCAATGAGCCGGTCGCCATCACGCGCGAGATCACGGTCACAGAGGGCATCAGCGTCAAGGATCTGGCCGAGAAACTGGACGTGCGCGCCAAGGACCTGATTGCCACCCTCATGATGAGCAACATCTTCGTGACCGTAAACCAGTCAATGGATGCGGAGATGGTGAAGGAAGTGGCGGCCAAGTTCGGCGCCGGGGCCAAGGTCATCAGCTACGAAGAAGAGATGGAGAACCAGGCCATTGAAGAGGTGCTCGACACCGAGAAGACGGATATGGTCGAGGTCTCGCGAGGTCCGGTGGTGACCGTGATGGGCCATGTGGACCACGGCAAGACTTCACTGCTGGACGCCATCCGCGAAACCGACGTGGCGGCAGGAGAGGCGGGCGGCATTACGCAGCACATCGGCGCCTACAAGGTGAAGTTCTCGAAGGAGGGCTCGCCGGCCTCCGGGCGCGAGATTGTCTTCCTCGACACGCCGGGACACGAGGCGTTCACGCGCATGAGAGCGCGCGGCGCCAAGGTTACCGACATTGTCGTGATTGTGGTTGCCGCCGATGACGGTGTCATGCCCCAGACTCTGGAAGCCATCGATCACGCCCGGGCCGCGGAAGTTCCCATAATCGTGGCGGTGAACAAGATCGACAAGCCGGAGGCGAATCCGGACCGGGTGAAGAAGCAGCTAGCCGATCGCGGCCTGATTCCCGAGGAGTGGGCGGCCGGCAGCGAAGGCACGGTATTCGTGGAGGTCTCGGCCAAGAAACGGCAGAACCTGGACCTGCTGCTGGAGATGATCTGCCTGGTGAGCGACATCAAGGCGCCGAAGGCAACGCCGGGCCGCACCGCCGTGGGCTCGGTGCTCGAAGCGAAGCTGGACCGCGGACGCGGCGCGGTCGCCACCGTACTGGTGCAGGATGGCACCCTGCGCATCAACGAGAGCTACATTGTCGGCAACACCTTCGGCAAGGTGCGCGCGATGTTCGACGATCGCGGACGCGCTCTGCAGGAGGCAGGCCCATCGACTCCGGTCGAAGTTCTGGGCCTGGAAGCCATTCCCGACGCGGGCGATACCTTCCTGGTGGTCGCGGACCGCGACAAGGCCAAGTCGATTGCACAGTACCGCAAGATGAAGGAGCGCGAAGCCCAGCTCGCCAAGAGCTCGCGCGTGTCGCTTGAGGCGCTGTCGGAGCAGATCAAGCAGTCCGGCATCAAGGATCTGCCGCTCATCGTGAAGGGCGACGTGACGGGTTCGGTAGAGGTTCTGGCCGACTCGCTCATCCGCATGTCCACGGAGAAGGTGCGGGTGAAGGTGCTGCACTCCGGCGTGGGCTCCATCACGGAAAGCGACGTGCTGCTGGCCACGGCTTCGAACGCCATCATCATCGGCTTCAACGTACGTCCCGAACGCAAGGCCTCAGAGCTGGCCGCGCAGGAGAACGTGGAGATCCGCCTGCACTCCATTATTTACGAGCTGCAGGACGAGATTCGCCTGGCCATGATGGGCCTGCTCGAACCGACCTTCAAGGAGAACTACCTGGGCCGGGCCGAGGTCTTGAATATCTTCAAGATCCCGAAGGTCGGCACCATTGCGGGCTGCTCGGTTCGCGACGGAGTCATCCGGCGCGACGCGGAAGTGCGTGTGCTGCGCGACGGCGAGCAGATCTTCAAGGGCAAGATCGGCTCTCTCAAGCGCTTCAAGGACGATGCCCGCGAGGTGACCAACGGGATGGAGTGCGGCATCGGCGTAGCCAACTGCAGCGACCTGAAGCAAGGCGACGTCATCGAAGCCTTCTCAACCGAAAAGCTCGCCGCCGATCTGGGCGCGCTGACGGCGGCCAAAGCATAACCGGCACCAAAGCCAGCGACGCCCGCATCGATCGCGATGCGAGCGTCGCTGCTTAGGAGAGCAGACTACGTTACCGCCGGCATCTTCAAATCATTGAGGCTGTGTCTGCTTATCGCCGTGGAATCACTGCGCGCAACTGAGCATCCTGGCGCGGGTATTTTACGCCGATGCCGCGCGGCGCCAGACTGCGGCATCGAAGGTGTGAGCGCACCGGTAGCCCTCATCGCTGTAAAGCCGGATGGCTTCGGTATTGGCCTCCGTGACGGTGAGGGAGATTTCCGCGGCGCCCAGGCGCATGAAGCTGAAGGCCGCCTGGCCCAGCAGCAGACGCGCCACCCCCCGCCGGCGAAACGCCGGATGCACGCAGACCTGCGTCAGGTGGCCGCTGCGATCGCTGACGCGCGAGCCGAGCACCAGGCCGGCCAGTTCGCGGCTGGCGCGCTCGACCACAACGAACGAGGCCTGCGTGGCAAAGGTGCCGCAACCAGCGTAGCGCACAATGTTATTCAAAAAACGCATGGAGCCGTGCACGGAACGATACTGATCGTTGATCGCGCTGTCAGGATGGTTGCGATAGGCCTCGCAGATCAATCGCGCGGCCGGCGCCAGATCAGATTCACGCCACGGCCGCAGTTCCAGATGAGCGGGCAGTTCGACGCTCGGCTGGCTCCAGCGGCCCTGCAGCGGCTGCACCATGTAGAGGCGCTGGAAGATCTCAAATCCGGCGGCGCGAAAGGTGTGGGCAAAACGCCCGGCCGGATGCAGCAGTAATTGCGACTCAATGCGGTCGACGTGCGGCGAATTGAGCAACAGCTCGAGAAGGTGTATGAGCAGCGTCTGCTCGCGCGCGAGCTCAGGCGAGGCGCTATTGGCAATTTCCGGGGCGGCCGGCAAGGCGAAGACATCGCCGATCACGGCCTTGCTCTCTTCATAGACGCAGAAGACGTAGGCCGTCACTTTGCCGGATTCCACGACGGCAAACCCAGGCAGCATGCGGTTTTCAAGGTACTGCATGAGCAGCCGCGCCGAGGAGCGATAGTCCCAGTGGAGGCGGTCGATCCAGAGTGCGCACTCGGCTTCGAGAAGAGGACGAAGCATGGGCGCTGCAAAGTGCCGCAGGTCAAGAATCTCGAGGTTCGTCCCCAGTGCCTGCATGTTTTTTTCGATCCTCTCGAAGCCGGCCCGCCACGGATCGGGCTTACTGCGCGCCTGGAATGCAATGCGCCGCCCGATTTACCCTTCCGGCCACTTTGCCACGCTTTGCCGCCCATCGCAAGTCGAGCGCCCGGCGTGCCGCGTCTGCCCGATGCCTTAACGCGCGCCCACCATGTAAATCTCCAGCCCCTGTTCCGGCCAACTGAAGAGCTGCCGGTACTGGCGGCCTTCCAACAGCTCCTCGAGGTCAGTTTGCGTATCAAGATCGACGCCGTGGCGGCCCTGCACGCGCGCCACCAGCAGATGCGGCTGGTCGGGAACGCCGCTTTCGTCGTAGTTCACGACCTCGTGATCGCGGTAGAATGCCAGCCCGTATTCCATGTCCCGGCGAACGCGAAACACCGCGACGGTTTCGCCGTCCGGAGCAAGGCCAGCCAGCTTTTGCGCGAGGGGGCGCGCCGAGTACTTATCGTCGAGCAGGTGAATGACGCGCTTGGTGGCCGGAACCGCGGGAAGGCCGAAGAATGGCCCGACTCCGTAAATGAAGAGCAGCAGAACCACCAGAATCCAACTGGTAGCCGGACGCAGCCATTCCACACCGAAGCCTTTGGTCACGACCAGAATGAGCAGGCCCGCGCCCGCCGCTGCCAGGGCTGCGGCGACGATGGCGTGCGCAGGCGGCATGACGCGATCGTGGGTCACGAACCAGGGAAGCAGCAGGACCGCAATCGTCATGGTGGCGCACAGGCCCGCATGGCCCAGCAGGAGCCAGCGGTTAAGACCCGGCTTGCGGCGGCGGTACAGGTAGTCGCCGGTGAGAATAGTGATGGGAGGAATGGCGGGCAGGATGTATCCGGGCAGTTTGGAATGGGAGAAAGAGAAAAAGACCACCGGAATGAGCGCCCAAAGGACGAGAAACTCGGGGAAGGCGTCGCCGGTGCGCGCGGGCAGAGGCTTGCCGGCGCGGGAGTAACGGAGCCGCCACTCCGCCACCGATGTAAGGATGCCATCGACCAGGGCGCGGATCGCCACCACGGTCCACGGCATAAGGGCGAGATCGG
>JAKCDN010000274.1 GCA_021841795.1 Acidobacteriota bacterium
CTGCTCCGTCGGGCACCTGCAGGCTGCGATCCGGCGCGAACTCATGGGCCGGCAGAGCTCCTGTGCCACGCATCGTCACCGGATTCCACTCGGGCTTCTGATGATGGAGCAGGGATGGATCACGCAGACCCAGTTGCGCCAGGCTCTGGCGGCGCAGAGGGCTTCGGGCGGCGGGCGTTTGGGAGAATGGCTGGTGCGGCAGCGCGCGGTCCATGAGTCGCAGGTGACCCGGGCGTTGGCCATGCAATGGAGCTGCCCGGTTCTCCCCGCTGCGACCCATGATGCAGCCGCGGTGACGGCGGTGATGCCACGTCTGTTTGTCGATGCTTTTGGCGCGCTTCCCTTGCGGCTGGCGGGTGACAACCTTCTCTATCTCGGGTTTGAGCAGCGTCCGGATCCCGTGTTGTCGCTGGCGCTGACGCGGATGCTGGAGATTCGAGTCGAGTACGGCATCGTTCCTGAATCCGAGTTTCGTCCCGCGCTGCGAGAGATGGTCCGCGCGGAGTTTCCTCCGGTTGAACTGGTGGAGGCGGTCAACGAATCCGCTGCCGCGCGCGCAATGGCAAACGCTCTGGAGAAGGCGCATCCGGCGGCGTCCCGCCTGGTGCGGGTCCATAACCTTCTCTGGCTGCGATTCTGGCGCCGATCCGCGCACTCATCCTTGTCCAGGCAGGACCATGTGAGCGATCTAATCTGCTCCATCGGAAGCCGGTGGTGAGCGTGTACCTCAGGCCGGATTGAGTCGCATCTGTTGCGTGCGGAACTTCTGTCGATAGAGAGGAAAGAGAGGAGCGGGCATGAATGAGGTTCGCGCGCTGATTGTCGATGACTCGTCGGTGATGCGCAAGATCGTGGAGCGGGCGCTGCGCCAGGCGGGACTGGAATCCCTGGTGGTGCATGAGGCGGGAAGCGGAACGGAGGGACTCGACCTCCTCAGAGGCCAGCAGGTGGACCTGATCCTCTCCGATATCAATATGCCCTCGATGGACGGGCTGGAGTTTCTTCGCCAGATCCGGCTGCAGAATCTTGCCCAGGGAACTCCGGTGGTGATGATTACGACCGAATCGAGCGAGGAGCACGTGCGTCAGGCGATACAGGCCGGGGCGCGGGGATACATCCGCAAGCCGTTCACAGCCGAGCAGGTGAAGGAACGGGTTCTGCCCCTTGTGTCCACAAAGAGTTGACGGGAAATCGTGTGTTCCTGCGTGGCGCACGCAGGCCGATTGCGATGCAGGATGGACGGGCCGAAAGGCGGAAACGGAGCGGGAAATGGCGTTGACTCTGAGGGACTCGCTGCATCTGGTTGTGGAGCCGGAAAATCTAGATGCCAGCGTGGAAGAGGTATTTGGGTTGATGCTCGGCGAGCGACCGCGGCGGCTGGCAGCAGCCGAAGACGACAGGACCGGGCAGGATCTGGAGTCGGTTACGGCTGTGGTTGGGTTCGGGGGTGTGCTGAGCGGAGCCTGCGTCTTCCGGTCCAGCACGGCCGTCGCGATCCGGATTGCAGCCCAGATGACAGGCATGCACTTCGACGACGTGGATGACACGGTACAGGATGCGATCGGCGAGGTCTGCAACATGCTCGCTGGCGCCTGGAAGGGCAAGGTTCCGGATCTGGCGGCGCGCTGCGGGCTCTCGGTTCCAGCCGTAATCAGCGGACGCGACTATCGCCTGCATGTCCAGTCGCCCGAATTTCAGCTTGCGCACGCCTATCGCTATCAGGAAGGCATCTTTCGCGTCACGATTATCTGCGACAGCTTCCAGTAAGACTGCGGGCGCATTTCGAACGCTCTCTGCGAGTCCTCGCGCGCCCTCCAGCCTGCGAGGACCTTTTGTTGTCCCGCAGCCATGCTTCCAGGCATGAGAAGTTTCCAATCCTGTCACTGCATCCTTGGCTCTCCTTCTGCAAAGAGAACAGCGCGGGAGGCTCATCATGGACAGTGGCTACTATGCGGCGATGACAGGTCTCATGGCTCGGACGCAGGCTCTCGATGCTGCGGCTGCGAATCTGGCGAACGCGCAGACGCCCGGCTACCGGGCAGAGCGCGAGTTCTTTCGCTCGGTCCTTCTGGGACCGGATGCCGCCGACTCGCAGTTGGGCGCCACGGTGAACAACTACGGTCTGCTCGGTGGGAACAGTCTCAGCATGGCGCAGGGTTCGATTGAAGCCACGGGCAACCCATTGGACCTGGCCATTGTGGGCCAGGGCTTCTTTCAGGTGCAGACTCCGCAGGGTCCGAGATTCACGCGCGACGGCGCGTTCGAACGCTCCCAGAAAGGGATGCTGGTCACCAGCTCGGGCGAACCAGTTCTCTCTGCGGGAGGAAAGCCGATTGCGCTGCCTCCGGGAGAGATTGCCGTGGGCGCCGATGGTTCCATCTCCGTCGCCGGAGGCTTGGTTGCAACCGTAGGCGTCTTCACTTTTCCGGCAGGAGTTGCGCTTGAGGCCGAGGGAGCGAATCGGTATGTCGCCCCGCCGGATGTGAAGCCGCGTCTCGCCGATCTGTTTACTGTGCGGCAGGGATCGATTGAAGGGGCCAACGAGGATGTCGTCCAGGGAACGATGAATCTGATCATGATGCAGCGCCAGGCCGAGATGATGCAGCGCGCGCTGACCGTCTTCCACACGGACTTCAACAAGTTTGCAGCGGAAGATCTGCCGAGGGTTTAGCTCGGCGAGGTCTCGCACGGAGGGGTGATGATTGAAGCACTGTACACAGCCGCCAGCGGCATGAGCGCCCAGCAGATGAATCTCGACACCATCGCGAACAATCTCGCCAACGCGTCGACGACCGGCTTTCGGCAATTGCGGCTTCAGTTTCAGGATATGATCTACCAGAACTTTGTGACGCCGGGCGCAGCGCAGAGCCAGTCGACGGTTTCAGCGGGCCTGCAGATCGGTCTCGGCACCAAGCCCGCTGCCACCGAGGTCATCAACACACAGGGAGCGCTGAATCAGACGAACAATCCGCTCGATGTGGCGATTGAGGGTGGAGGCTTCTTTCAGATTCAGCGCCCGGACGGAACCATCGCCTACACCCGCGCCGGGCAGTTTCATTTGAATCAGCAGGGCACCATCGTGACCACAGATGGCGATCCTCTTCTGCCCAACATCACGATTCCTCCGAATGCGACGTCGATCACCATCACGCAGTATGGAGTGGTGAATGCCACGCTGCCCGGCCAGCAGAATCCCTCGCAGCTCGGGCAGATTCAACTGGCGAACTTTCCCAATCCCGGCGGATTGCAGAGCCTGGGGTCGAATCTTCTCGGCGCTACGCTCAGCTCCGGCGATCCGGTGCTGGATAATCCGGGTGGACCGCAGGGGATGGGTACGCTGCAGCAGAACTACCTGGAAAACTCCAACGTCGATGTGGTGACCGAGTTTGTGCAGATGGTGCTCGCGCAGCGCGCCTACGAATCGAACTCCAAGGTGATCAAGGCGGCCGACGACATGTATTCCCAGGTCAACAACATGACGCGGTGATGAGGGGATGATGAGATTCTTCAAAGGAAATGGAATGCGACACTGCGTGCTCTGGAGCGCTGCGTTCGTCGCGGCGGCTGGACCGCTCGATTTCGGGTTGATGTGGGCTGCGCCCGTTGACCATTCCGTGCTCCCAACGCCGCAACGCGCGACTCGTGAGATCGCGGATCGAGCGACAGGAATCAAGTGGCTCCTGGTGAAGGACAACAGCCATCCGGGCGGCCCGGGGCGTCTGGTGGCCGTCGATGAGGCCCACGCTGAATCGGTGCAGCCTATTGCGCGCAGGGGGGAGGTCGCTGTCTCCGAAACGCTTCTGCCTCCACTCCGTCCCATCCTTCGTGGCGGAGATTCCATCGTGATCGAAGAGGACTCGCCCGTGGTGCACCTGCGGCTGGCCGGGGTGGCGTTGGAACCGGCGTGCGCGGGCCAGTCGTTGGAGGCGCGCCTCGAAGCCGGGGGGAGAACGGTCCGTGTCGTCGCGCTGGGTCCGGGCCGGGCGCGTCTTGCAGCGATCCCTGGAGCGAAGCCATGAGACGGGGGCACGTTGCGCTGGCGCTGGCGCTGTTGGTTGGGGCAGGGCTCCAGCCTGCATCGGCGGGTATCAAAGGGCTTCATCCCGCCGCATCTGCGCCGCGGACGACTCCGCCTGAGGCTTCGCTGGAGAAATACATCGCGCGCGTGCGGGAACATCAGGCGGCCAAAGTAATGACCGATGGCTCGATCTGGAATGCAGAGGGCCAACTGGTGCGGCTGGGGACCGATGTGAAGGCGATGCGCCTGCACGACGTGGTTTCAGTTGTCGTAACCGAGAGCCTGGCGGCCTCGACCGATGGGCAGGTGAAAAACGCGCGGGCTTCCAATGCGAATTCAAGTCTGACCGCGCTCTTTGGTGCTCTTAAGCCCGCAAACAACCTCCAGAACCTCGTTGGCCAGAGCTCCTCTTCGGGTTTGACGGCGCAGGGACAGAGCACGACGAATTCCAGCCTCGTGACGACGTTCGGCGCCGAGGTCGTGGATGTGCTGCCGAACGGAATGCTGGTCGTGCAGGCAACGCGGCAGTTGACGTTCTC
>JAKCDN010000009.1 GCA_021841795.1 Acidobacteriota bacterium
AGTGTACCTCATCCATCAGCGAGCGGATAAGAAAGATGCCCCGGCCGGTTCCGCGCAGCAGGTTCTCCTGCGCCAGCGGATCGGGAACCTTTTCCGGGTCAAAGCCCTTGCCCTCGTCCGCCACCGTAAAGATCAGGTCTTTGCCCGTGTTCTCCAGTGAGACTTCGATCTGCCGCGCCGGATCGTATTCGTTGCCGTGCAGTACTGCATTCACCGCGGCCTCGCGCACCGCCATCGCGATATGGAAGCGCTGGTCCTCGTCCAGACCCGCCTCCGTAGCCAGCTGATCCGCAGCCGACTCCACTTCCTCGACACTATCCATGGTGGAGTTCAACCTGAAGCTCCGCCGTCCTCTGCTGGATGCGCTCACCGGGCTGTCTCGGGCCTCCACAGGAGCCGATCGGGCCATCCGGCCCCGGCTATGTCAACCTTCTGGCAGTTTCAAGTCTGGATGCGAATGTGTCAAGGTGCCTGCGCACGCATGCGGGCAAATCGCGTCCTCGGCAACAGCCCGCCCTCAGGGTCTACACTCATCCCATGGGTGCATCTGTCGAGCCGCGCATCGCAAACCGGGTCAGCCTGACGGCTATCCTCGGCACCCCCGTCACCGATGCCCGCGGACAGCTCTGCGGCAAACTCAAGGATGTCGCCGTCACCACCGGCCGCGGCGGCGGCAAAGTCGCCGGCCTCGTGCTCAAAACCCGGAGCGGGCTTTCGCTCGTCCCCTCTCACGAAGTCATGGAGACGCCCGCCGGAACCCTCGAAGTCCGCTCTCCAGGCGTCCTCGCGCCGCTCCACGACGACGGCAACTATCTGCTCCTCCAGCAGGATCTCATCGACCGCCAGATCATCGACATCAACGGCCGCAAGGTCGTCCGCGTCAATGACGTGGACCTCGAGTGGATGGGCCAGGGCGCCGCCCACCTGCTGCGCGTCGCCGAGGTCGAAGTCGGACTGCGCGGCGCCTTTCGCCGCATCTTCAAAGGCGTTCTGCCCCGCGCCCGCATGGAAGCGGTCTCGCGCAAGCTCAGCGCCCGCGCCATCCCCTGGGAGTACGTCGATGTCATCGAGCCCGACCCGGCCCGCCGCGTCAAGCTCCGCATCGAGCACGAGCGCCTCGCCGACATCCATCCCTCCGAGCTCGCCGACATCCTTGAAGATCTCGCCCCCGCCGAGCGCGAGGCCGTCTTTACCTCGCTCGACCAGGAAGTTGCCGCCGAAACCCTCGAAGAGGTCGAGCCCAAGCTGCAAAAAGCGCTCCTCGAAAAGCTCGATGACGAACGCATCGCCGACATCGTTGAGGAGATGGATCCCGGCGCCGCCGCCGACCTCCTCTCCGAACTCCCCGAAGATCAGTCCGACGCCATCCTCGAGGAGATGGAGCCCGAGGAGCGGCAGGAGGTCGAGGAGCTCCTCGAGTTCGACGAGCACTCCGCCGCCGGCTGCATGACCACCGAGTTCGTCTACCTCGGCCTCGACGCCACTGTCGATCAGGCCGCCGAGGCCCTCCGCAGCTTCGACGGCGACCAGGAAAGCGTCACCGAGATCTACCTCCTCGATGAAAAACGCATCCTCCGCGGCGCCGTCTCCCTCGCCCGCCTCGTCATGGCCCAACCCTCCACCCGCCTCGCCGTACTGACCGAAACCCGCGTCCTTTCCTGTCCCGCGGACCTGCATCAGAACGAGCTCGCCGAGATGTTCGACAAGTACAACCTCCATGCCCTGCCCGTCGTCGACGCCCAGGGCCGCATGGTCGGCGTCGTCCAGTCCGAACGCGTCATCGGCTTTCTCCGCGAAAAGCTGTAGCCCCTCCGCCGCGCCGGCGCGGCTCACCCGAAACCCGCGACGCCAGGAACCCGGGGAGCTACTCGCCTCCCTTCCGCGGCGGTGCTACACTGTCCGCGGCATCCCGAATCCGGCCGGAGCGATCTCCTCGATCCCCGCCCGTTCCTCCTGTATCAGTCGGGATTCCCTGCGGGAAGGTGTCAAGCACTGGGCCCGGTATCGCAACGAATGCTTGAAGTACGCGGCCTCCCGCACTGCCATGCACAGCAGCACGGGGCGAGGGCATCGTTGTGGAAACGGACAATCGCTGGCAGCCTGTTACCGAAGAGTACCAAGCCCTCTTGGGCGATTCCTTCGATGCCGAAGGGGAAAATCAGAAAACCCTGCGCAACCTGCACCTCGCGGCCGCAAATAAAACCTGGCTCCAGAAAAAAACCCCTGTCGGCGTAGTGCTGATCGTCCTGTTCCTCTTCTACCGCGCCGGATTGTACGCGGCCTTGCTCATCATCCTTGCCGGCCTGCCCCGCTCTGACGCCTCCGCCTGGCTGGTGGGCAACATGAGCCATGTTCTCCGCCTGCCCCACGCGCTGGTCCACGTTGCGGCTGTTGAAGCCCCTGTGTTATTGAAAAAATTTGGCATGAATCCCGCCAGCCTGGCCGTCCTCGGCGGCGTCGATCAAAACGATCTTGAAGCCGCGCGCCGGCGGCAGCGCCTGCGGATGATGGGCTACCCGCTCTTCCTCGCGCTTTCCAGCCTGTTCGTCGCCTTCCTCTGCTCATATCGCCTGACCATCGTCCGCTGGCTGGTCATCCTTTACGCCGGCATCATCGTCCTCAAAGCCGGCGCGGACCTGGTCTCCGGCTGGCCGCCCGGCGGCGCAACCCAATGCTCTACCGTTGAAAGCTCCCTGCTCCTGCTCGCTGCCGCCCTGAACGCTTTCATCCTCTATTACTTTGCGCTCTGGCCGGGCGTCAGAGACTGGTTCAGGGGCGCGGCGTAATCCTGCGCCTCAACCCGCCGGAGGCGCGGCCGCGCCTTTGGGCCCTCCCACCGCAAACACCCGCGGAACCCGGTCGGCCGCCGGCGGCAGCGCCGGAAACGCCGCGTGCGGCTCGCTCTGGTACCAGTAGGCGGTCGAGTAGAAGTTGTCCGAGCGGTTGTTGCCCGTGCCGTGCTCGATGCTCACCTTGATTGACTTCTCAAAGGCAATCGGGCTCTCGCTGTGCCAGCGGTACAGGCAATACCGCCCTCCGATCCGCTCCGGATCAACCACATACGGCGCGCCCTGACGCTGGTTTGCAAATGCCTGCCCGCCAAAATCCCACGCCCCGTTAAAGTAGTCCTCGGTCCCCGTGCCGTTGATCGTCGGCAGCGCATCCCCGTCCACAAAGATCATGTCGTCGCCTTCGCCAAACCAGCCGTTCTCGTTCTGCAGCACCGCCTGCGTCACGCCCACAAAGTGCCCGCGCCCCTCGGCTTCAAGAAATACATAATTCTCTTTGCCGTCCAGGTTCTTCCCCTCGTCCGCCACGGCCCTGCAGGGCGCGGCCTGCCGGTACTGCGCATGAAAGCGCCCCAGCCCCTCGGGAAGTGTCGCAAGCGCAACGTAGTCGATGGCGAAATAAAGGCTGCGTACGGCCGCCGGTCCTTCGTTCGTCAGCGTCATCCGCGCTGAAGAGGCAAACGGCATCGCAAAATAAGCGTTCAGCGCCTTGATCGGCGCCACGGCCACCAACTCCGATTGATACACAAAATACTCGCCCAGGCCCAGACCGAAAAAATCCCCGATCGGAACTTCAATCGAAGGCGTCGTCTCCCCGTCCCACCACGCCCGCAGCACCAGGTTCTTCAGGTGCATCGGATCGGGCGAGTTGATCGTGAACCACAGGTGCGAAATCACGCCGGCGCCCCGCGCATCCAGCAGCGTCGCCGTCTGCCCCGCCTGCACCTCCACCCAGTCCGCGTTGCCTCCCGTGCGGTCCCAGCTTGACGAGCGCGCGTTCCTGTAGCTCCGCAGCCGCGCCGGCGCCAGCAGTTCCTCCGGCGCCACGGCCGCGCCCTCCGCCTGCGCCTGCGGCGCGCTCATGCCCAGCAGCGCCGCCGCCGGAAGGCCTGCAGCCATCGTTCCCAGCAGCGCGCGCCGGCTGGTTCCGGCCCTGACCGTCTCTTGTTTCGACATGCCCCACCCTCCTGTGCCGGCTCGCTTCCGCCGCGCGCCTCAGCGCGGAACCTCCGGAAACACCGTGAGCCTCAGCTGCGTCGCCCCGTAAGGCACCAGTCTCACCCGCTCCACCTCGCCCACCACGTGCCCCGTGGCCGCTTCGCCGCTCAGCTCCGGCAGCGGCGGCGTAAACTTCTGCTCCGGCTGCGCCGGATTCGCCTGCAGCTCCCAGCCGTCGATCTTGCGCACCGGCACCGTCAGCGACAGCGGGGGATTCTCCCATGGATCCTCAACCGGGCCCTCGGCCTGCTGCACCTCGACCTCGTGTTTCAGCTTCTCGCTATCCAGGGCAAGACCGTAGTTCCACGCGCTGGCCGGCATCGCCTCCCAGCTCGGAAACTCCTCCGTGGTGTACTTCGGCTCCACGCGCGGCGTCCATTGCTCCTTGATCGGAAGCGAATACACAAGCGGTCCGCGCTCGATGCCCATGCCGTTCTGCGGCCAGTGCGAAAGCGACAGCTTCATCGGCAGCGTCAGCTCGATCCGGTCCCCGGGCTTGAACGTACGGTTCAGAACCATGAAGCCTTTCTCATTCGGCGTCGCCGCAACCCGCGCCCGGTTCACGCGCAGGCTCGGCGCATCGCACCAGCCCGGAACCCGCAACTCCAGCGGAAACGTAACCGGCCCATCGGCGTCGATGCGAAACTCGATCTTTTCCTCGAACGGATAATTCGTAGTCTGCGTGATGCGCACCGTCCTTGCGCTCGCGCCGACGCCCACGCGCGCGCTCACCGTCGAGGGACCATACAGCACCGCCGCCAGTCCGCCCTCCGCCGTCTTCATCCACATCCGGATCGCGTAGTTGGGAAAGATGCGATGGACGTTGCCGCCGCAGCAGGCGGTTCTCTGCCCCGGGTTCGGCTGGTACGCCATCATCCGCCCGCCGTGTTCCATCACGTTGTGATCGGAGTCGAGCGTCGCCAGAAACTGGTTCGGGCACGAGAAATACTGCAGCCCCTTCCAGTCGTTCCGGATCGCTCCCGGCGCGGCGTTGAAGCAGGCGCGCTCCACCCGGTCGGCCCACACCCCCGCGCCCGTCGCCATCAGCATGTAGCCCCACGACCACGTGTGATCGGCAATATCGCACGTCTCATGCGAATCGAGCGACGTCACCGTGCGATAGTACTCGGTCGTCGACGGAATGCCGTCGATCAGCATGTGATGATCGAAGATCCGCCGCTCGGCCGCTTCGGCAAATCGAAGATACTCCGCGTCTCCCGTATAGAGATAAAGAATCGCCGGCAGCTTCATCGTCTCCGCATACGTCACCCCGTGCGAGTCGATCGGCGTCGCCGCATAAACCCGCATCGCCGTCAGATCCGCGTAGCCCGGCGCCGTCATGAACTCCCGCCACGCATCTTCGGCCCGCGTCCGCAGCGCCGCGTCGCCGGTGCGCGCGTATGTCCACAGCATGCCTTCCACATTCGTGACATTCCTGATCGGCTTGCCATAATCCGCCGGATCATGCAGGAAGTGCTTGCGCAGCGCCTCCGCAATGGCCGCGCTCCCCGGCCCTGCGGACCCCTCCGTCGCATCCGACAGCGCCGCAAAGCTCCGAAACATCACGTTCTGCGGCCAGCGATGGTAGTCCCCCACCGGATTCTCAAAAAACTTCGGCCCCAGATATCCGTCCGTGTCCGCGTGCGCCAGCGTGTAGTCCAGGCTCGCGCGCACCTGCGCCAGCAGATCCGCGTTCCCCAGCACCAGCGACAGGCGCATGGCCCCGTCCAGCCAATAGGCCTTCTGCTCCCACGGCCACCACGACTCGCCCGTCTCTTCGCCCGACCAGTACCCTTCGGTAAACGGCCACGACACCTGCGGAAGCTTCGAGCCCAGCTCCGCCGCCTGCTTGTCCAGCGTATTGCGCAGCCACCCCTCCGGACGCACCGCCCCCGGAGCCAGCGGCTCCAGCTCTCCGTAATACTTGACCCCGGACTGCGGTCCCTCCGCCCCCAACGTCAGTCTTCCCTGCGCCAGCACCGCCGACGCCAGCGCGGCAAAACGAAGAAACTCGCGCCGGCTCCAGTCCATCGCGCCTGCGCGCGGAGGGTTCGTCATTTTGTTGTCTCCTCGGGGAATTTTCGCCTGCGCTGTCTCCCTTGCGCGCGAAAGCGAATTCTAGCACAGCCGTTGCTGCCCAAACGCCGGCCCCGCCTGCGCGCCATCCCCCGCTCTGCCTCATTTTTCCCCGCCCCTCGTGCGATCGCGGTCCGGCCTGTTATGGTCAGGAAGGAAATCTGTTCCATTCACGGCATTCTTCGATGAACCCGCCATAGGAACCCGACAGTATGTGGAAGCGCTGGCGAATCCGGATCCTGCTCTTTCTGGCCGTCCTCGGCCCCGGTTTCATTACTGCCAACGTCGATAACGACTCCGGCGGCATCTTCACCTACTCCCAGGCCGGCGCCCAGTACGGGTACACCCTGCTCTGGACCATGATTCCCATCACCATCGCCCTCATCGTCGTGCAGGAAATGTGCGGCCGCATGGGCGTGGTCACAGGCAAGGGGCTCAGCGACCTCATCCGCGAAGAGTTCGGCCTACGCATCACCTTCGTCCTCATGGTGCTGCTCGTCGTCGTCAATTACACCAACGTCGTCACCGAGTTCATCGGCATCGCCGGCTCCCTGCACCTCTTCCACGTCTCCAAATTCATCTCCGTGCCCCTCTGCGCCCTGCTCGTCTGGGCGCTCGTCCTCCGCGGCGATTACAAAAGCACTGAGAAGATCTTCCTCGCCGCCTCGCTCGTCTACATCGCCTACATCTTTGCCGGCGTCCTCGCCCAGCCCGACTGGCACGAGTCCCTCCTCGCCACCATCCGCCCACCCGCAAAAACCGTGTGGAACGAAAAATATATCTACATGGCCATCGGCGTCGTCGGCACCACCATCGCCCCCTGGATGCAGTTCTACCTCCAGTCCTCCATCGTGGAAAAGGGCATTCGCGTCAAGGACTACGCAGCCTCCCGCCTCGATGTCATCGTGGGCTGCATCTTCACCGACCTCATCGCCTGGTTCATCGTCGTCGCCTGCGCCGCCACCCTCTTCGTGCACGGCATGGGCGCCATCCAGGTGGCCGCGGACGCCGCTGAAGCCATGCGCCCCCTCGCCGGCGACTATGCCTTCGTCCTCTTCGCCTTCGGCCTCTTTAACGCCTCCCTCTTCGCCGCGTCCATCCTCCCTCTCTCCACCGCCTACACCGTCTGCGAAGGCCTCGGCGTCGAGTCCGGCGTCGACAAAAGCTTCCGCGAAGCCCCTTTCTTCTACTGGCTCTACTCGCTCCTCATCGTCGGCGGCGCGCTCACCGTCCTCCTGCTGCCCGATGCCCAGCTCGTCAACGTCGCCATCCTCTCGCAGGTGCTCAACGGCGTGCTGCTGCCCGTGGTCATCATTCTCATGCTGCTGCTCATCAACCGCTCTGACCTGATGGGCCAGTACAAAAACTCCCGCCTCTGGAACTGGATCGCCTGGGGCACCAGCCTCATCGTCATCGGCATGACCTTGGCCATGCTCTGGGGCATGCTCCCCGGCCATTGATGCCTTGGGGCGCGCCGCTCCGCCTGCGCCCGGGACCGTTCAAACCGCCGGCCCTTGCGCGCAACGCAACCACTTCCCGCCTTGTCGTTTTTATTTAAGCGATTGTGCGCTGCGGAAAGCCCGGCAGAGCGCCGGCGCAGCGGCTTACAGCAGCCTGCCCGCGGCCAGGTCCTTCACCAGTCCCCGGTCCGCCGCCAGAAACTCGTAACCCGTCAGGTCTTCGAGCTTCACCCAGCGCACCTGATGATAGATCTGGTTGTCGATCTCGCCGCGAAACTCCCGCACCACGAAAAACTGCAGATCCACCGCGCCGCCGCGGCGATAATGATGCCGGATCCGCGTCACCGCGGGGCCAACCTCGGCGCGGATCCCGAGCTCCTCTGAGAGCTCCCGCACCAGCGCCTCCTCGGGGCTCTCACCCGGCTCGATCTTGCCTCCAGGAAACTCCCACAACAACCCCATCGGCTGATCGGCGCGCCGCTGCCCGATCAATACCTCCCGGTCGCGCACAATCAGCGCCGCTGCCACAAAACGCAGCGCGGGAGCCGCCGGGCGTCCGTTGTTTCTGGAGTCAGCCTCTTCCACACCTCTAGTGTAAACCCTGTAAATCGAAGACGATCCCTGAAACCGTCCCGCCGCCCGCAGCCGCCTCGCCGCCCACGCGCATCAATGCGCGCTGTTCGTCTCCCCCGCCACCGCCGCATTCACGCCTTCGGCCGCGTCCGGCCGGAAGTATCCCCAGCCCTTCTTCGCCGCCGCCTCCAGCAGCGCCGGCGACGGATTCACCGGAAACGCGCAGCGCGCCAGCTCCAGCATCGCCAGGTCGTGCACCGAGTTGCCAAACACCGCATCCGGCTGCGTCAAACCCACGCGCCGCAGCGCATCGGCCTTGGCGCCGTCGGTCGGCACGTCCACAATCTCGCTCGTGATCAGTCCCTCCTGCACGCGCACCTCGGCCGCCAGAATGCGCTCTTCCCCGATCCCGAAATCCCGCACCCCTTCGGCGATCACCCAGCGATTGGTCGAGCTCACCGCCCACAGCTCCACCCCGCTCTTCCGCAGCTTTGCCGCCAGCGCCGCCATCTCCGCAAAAACCCGCCCGCGCACGTACTCGTCAAAGTACCGCGCCGCCGCCGCGCGCAGCTCCGCCTCACGCAGCCCTGCATACATCTGCACCATCTCGGCGCACATCGTCACTTCGCTCACATGCCCCGCGCGATACTCGCGGTAGCGATTGTCGATCCAGTCGCTGGTCGAGCGCGATACCAGCCCCTGCTCCAGCGTCCACGCCATGAATCCGTATCCGGCATCCCCGCCCCACAGCGTGCCGTCGCAGTCGAATACAGCTACCCTCGGCTTGCAGTCCAGAACCAGACGCTCAAACTCTTCCTCTGTCCATCTCTTCACTTCAATATGTGTAGCCGCCAATCGTCCCTCAATTCTGCTTCGAGAAAATGACTCCCCTCCATTTTCATCGAAATCGGCGCCAATTGCACGCGCGCCCCCGCCGCCGCGCATGAATACGGCGTCAATTGGCGCATGTCCCGTTTACAGTCGCGTTACGGCTGCCGGCCGCCGTCCTGCCATCGCCTGCGCGCCTCCGCAAAGCACTCGCGCGCCATCCCCGCCAGCACCAGCGACTGCTCCCAGCGGTCCGACTCCTCGCGGTCCCCGATCAGCCGCGCGTAGTGGAACTCCGGCCCCAGAAGCTCCGGCGTAAAGCAGAACCGGTCGCGCACCGGCCTGCGCCGCAGAAAGCCCAGCAACGATTCCGTCCACAGCGCGCGAAAATGCGCAACATGCGGCCGTCCCGCCGCGGACCCGTCGCCGACGTCCACCTGCATCGAGCCGGGATTGCCAATGCGGCCGTGCAGAAATCCAATGCGGCCCAGTACCGGACGGAAAAACTCCACCTTGTTCTCGAAGCCGCCGTAGACCATCTCCGTCCCCGTGTACCAGTGCGAAAAATCCCCGTTGAACTCCAGCCCCGGAAAACGGCGCAGCAGTTGCACCGTGCGCCACGGATCCTGGAAGATCGTGGCCCGGTGCGTCTCTGGATAGAGCGGAACCGAGAACTGCGCCGCCGCCTCCAGAACGGAGTCGATGAGCGCCGCCGCCTCGTCGTCGCCCTCCGTACCCCAGCCCACATGCAGCGTCAGGCACTCCAGGCCGGCCTCGCGCGCTTCCCGGGCCAGCGGCCCGGCCTCGGCCGGCGTGTTCACGCGGCCGCTGCCGCAGACGCCCAGACCCAACCGCAGCGCCTCGTCCTTGCGCGCGTGGTCCAGCGGCTGCGTAAGCTGCACGCCGTCGTACCCGGCGTCCCGAATCGCCGCCAGGCCCTGCGCCGCCTCGCCCATATCGTCGAATGCCTGCAGGTTCATGAAGACGCGCAGGCGCGCATCGTGCGCGGCGGCGGTGGTGTTCGCATCGTGTCGTGTCGTCATTTAGAACTCGTCGTATGCAATCTGCCGCGCCGGCACGCCCAGTGACTCCAGCATCCGGTTGCAAGCCTTGATCATCTGCGGCGGCCCGCACAGGTAATACTCCGCGGCGCCCGGCTGCGGGTGATCGCGCAGATACCGCTCCAGCACCACCTGGTGGATCAATCCCTCGTCCCCCGTCCAGCCGTCCTCAGGCAGCGGCGACGAAAGCGCAAGGTGAAACGAGAAATTCCCGTGGCGCGCCTCCAGCCCGCGAAAATACTCCTCGTAGTAGATCTCCTGCCGCGACCGCGCTCCGTACCAGTACGAGATCTTCCGCGCGCTGCGCTCCGACTCCAGCAGGTGCGCGATGTGCGCGCGCAGCGGCGCCATGCCCGCGCCGCCGCCGATGTACACCATCTCGTGCTGCGTCGGCTTGATGTGAAAGTCGCCGAATGGGCCGATCGCCGAAACCCGGTCGCCGGGCTTCAGGCTGAACACATAGCTCGAGCCCGCGCCCGGCGCGCACTCCTGCCCCGGCGGCGGCGTCGCGATGCGGACGTTGAAGCGCAGTTGCCGCTCCGTCTTCGCGCTCCCCGCCAGCGAGTAATTGTTGCGCCGCCCCGGCTCCGGGTTGCGCGCCACCAGGTCGAAGACATGCTGATTCCGCCACACCGTCGCGAACGGCTCCAGTATCTCGAAATCGCTGAACCGGATCGTGTCGTAGGCGGGAATCTCCAACTGCAGGTAGTCTCCCGCGGCATACTCGATCGGTCCCGCTCCCTCTTCCGGCTCCAGCACCAGCTCCTTGATAAACGTCGCCACGCTGCGGTTGCTCACCACGCGCAGATGCACCGCCGCCGGCGTCCGCGCCCCCGCGCCGCCCGCATGCGCAACATCCACCCAGATGCGCCCCGCGCGTTCCATCACCGGGTAGGTCGTCAGACCCCGGCAGATCGGCGCCCGCGCCGGCGTCCCGTCCGCCAGATGAAACCGCCCGTTGTGCTTGGGGCACTCGATCATGCCGCCGATCACCAGCCCTTCCGCAAGATGCGCATTCCCGTGCGTGCACCGGCCGTCCGTCGCGTAAAGTCTCCCCGCTTCGTCGCGGTATATGGCATAGGTCTTCCGCGCGTGGTCAAAGCGGACCGCATCCGCGCCGCGCACATCCCCGTCCGCGCACGCCGCCACCCATCCGCCCGCATCCGGCTGCGCTTCTGACCGGTAGCAGGCCTCGCCCGTCCTCGACTTCGCCTCGGGCAGCCGCCGCTTCACGTGCCATGCCGGATCCTTCATCTGCCTCAGAACCGCGGGAACAATCTCCCTCCACGCCTGCGCAATGCTCCCGTACGGCGCAGGACAGTCGTCCTTCACCGCCGCATGCAGCCGCGGCAGCGCATGGTACGGAACCAGCGGGAACATGTGATGCTCCACGTGGTAGTTCATGTTCCAGTAGAGATACCGGTGGATCGCGTTCATATATACCGTGCGGCAATTCAGGCGGTGATCCAGCACGTTCTCCGCCAGCCCCGCATGCTGCGTGTACCCATAGATCGGCATCAGCCAGCTTCCGAACAGATTCGTCAGCCCCACCAGCAGCAGCGGCAGCATGCTGCGCATGGAAACGGCAAGCGCAATCACGCCCAGGTAAATCGCCGCGTAGATGCGCGCGTTGCGGTACACGCGGTGAAACTCCGTCGCCGGAATAAAGGTCTTCTCCGCCGCCGTCATGCGGCCCGCGCAGTGCTGCAGCACGGTCTTGAAATAAGCGGGATAAGCCTGGAGCGCGAAAAACGGCAGAATCAGCCCCCGCCAGCTCGGCGGACGCGGCACCGCAATCTCCGGATCGCGGCCCACGATGATCGTGTCGCTGTGATGGCGGTTGTGGCTCCACCGCCACACCACCGACTCCCGCATCACCATGAACGACGCCAGCTCGTAGAGCGCGTTGTTCATCCAGTCCGTCTTGAAGGCCGTGCCGTGTCCCGCCTCGTGCCAGCGCGAGTCCGACGTCGATGCATACAGCACCGCGTACAGCGCATACGGTGCCATCGCCCACCACCTGCCCCACAGCGCCCACGTCGCGTATCCCAGGCCGCCAAGCAGAAGCAGCCACACCATCGTGTCGCGGATCGCCGGACCGTTGCGCCGCACCAGCAGCTCGCGCATGGTCTCACGCGGCACCGGGCACTGGTACCACTCCGCTTCGGCCAGTCCCTTCTCAATGGCCAGGCCGGAATTCACTCCCGTCAGGCTGTAGTCGGGGTGCGGAATCGCCGCCTCTTGGATCGTCGCCGCCCGGCTCATCGCTGGCCCGCTCCTTCCCCTGCTGCCGTCCCATCTTCGCCCTCTCCGGACGCGATCGAGAATCCGTACATCGTCGCCCGCCGCCGCGGCTGCCCGGGCTGCAGCAGCGTATCGCCCCGCATCGCCGCATTGGATACATCCGGAAATCCCTCGCACTCCAGGCAAAGGCCCGCATACCGCCCATAGCCGGATCCCGATTTGCCCTTCGCCGTCATCTCCAGATGGCTGCCCGTATACAACTGCAGATATCTCTCCGTCGTGGCCACCGTCATCCGGCGTCCGCTCGCATCATCGGTAACCCGCGCCGCCCGGTACATCGCGCCTCCGCCGTCCCAAGGCAGCGCGTACAAGTCGCCGTGCCCCTGGGATAAGCGCCCGATCGCATCGCCTATGCGGCAGGGCGTGCGAAAATCGTTGCCGCGCCCGGCGACCGATTCCAACCGCCCCGTCGAAATCAATCGATCGTCCGCGGGAATGAACTCATCGGCAAAGATCTCCACCCGATGGTCCAGAATCGATCCCGACCCCTCACCCGCCAGGTTGAAGTACGAGTGATGCGTCAGGCTCAGCGGCGTGATGCAGTCGCTTACGGCTTCGCTCTCAATCAGGAACTCGTTGCCGTTGGTCACGGTATAGGTCACCGCCACGTCCACGTTGCCCGGATAACCCTCCTCGCCCGCCGGACTCGAATAGCTGAGCCGCAGCGACGGCGCGCCGTCGCTGCGCTCCACCGGCGTCGCTCGCCAGTTGCGTTTGTCGAATCCCCCCGGCCCGCCATGCAGGTGATTGGGCGGATCGTTGGGCGCCAGTTGGTACGTGCGTCCTTCCAGCTCAAAGCGCGCGCCCGCCACGCGGCCGGCCACCCGGCCCGTGATGGCGCCAAAGTAGGGATGCCCGGCAAGATACGATTCCAGCTCCTTGAAGCCGAGCACCACGTCGCCGCAATCTCCGTTGCGGTCCGGCGCCAGCAGCCGCGTCACAATGCCGCCGTACGTCATGCACTCCAGCACCACGCCGCCGCGGCCCGTAAGCGTCCATGCCTCCACCGGCTCGCCGGTGGATAAAATTCCAAATTGTCGAAAATCCATTGGGGAAGACATCAACCAGGCACCTGCGCAACTCTCAAGTTATCGCCCGTTCGCTGAGTTGTCCACAATTCCGCCGCCCGGAACGCCCGCTGCCTCTGGCCTATCGCGCCGCGCGCCGCTCACTCGCCCGCCGGCCGCGGCGTCTCCAGTCTCTCCACGCGAATCTTCGCAATACGCCGCGCGTCCATCTCCACCACTGTCAGCCGGCGGTCCTCGTACACCACGGACTCGCCCGCCTCCGGAATGTGCCCGAGCTGCGCCAGCACAAAACCGGCCAGTGTCTCCACGCCACCGTCGCGCGGCAGGCTCCAGTGCATCTGCGTCTCAAGATCGCGCAGGTTCACGCTGCCGTCCATCAGCACCGCTCTGCCCGCCCGCCCCAGAATCGGATGCGACGGCGTGTCGAACTCGTCCTCCAGCTCCCCGACAAGCTGCTCGATTGCGTCCTCGGCCGAAACCAGTCCCACCGTCGATCCGTACTCATCCACCACGATCGCAAGATGCCTGCGATTCTGCTTGAAGTCGCGCAGCAGTTCCAGCACCGATTTGCTCTCCGGCACCACAAAGACCTCGTGCGCAATCTCCCCCAGCCGCACCGCAGCGCCGGACGCCGCCTCGGTCGCGCGCTCAAAATACAGCCGCGCCAGATCCCGCGCATACACCGCCCCCACAATGTGCTCCGGGCCGCGCGCCTCGTCGTAAACGGGAATCCGCGAGTAGCTGTGCCCGAATATCCGCTCGCATCCCTCCTCCAGCGGAAGATTCGCCGGCAGCGAAAAGATCTTCTGCCTGGGAGTCATGATCTCGCGCACCAGCACCTCGTCCAGCTCCAGCGCGCGATGCACCAGCACCTCCTGCAGCTCCGGAAGCAGCCCCAGCCGTCGCGCCGCGGTCGCAATCAACTTCAGCTCCTCGGCCGAATGGATCGATGCGCCGCGCTCCGTGCTGGGAATGTCGAATGCGCGCAGCACCAACGACGCCGACCGGCTCAGCAGCCGCACCGCCGGGCGCGCAATCGCCATGAACACCAGCATCGGCGGCGCCACCGTCACCGCCAGCGCCTCGGCCCGCCGCAGCGCCAGCGCCTTCGGCACCAGCTCACCCGCCACTACGTGCAGATACGTGATCAGGCAGAACCCAAGCACCAGAGACGCCGCGCCCACATAAAACCGCGCCTGCGGCAGCAGGCCAATCCATCCCCCCAGCAGCTCTGCCGCCAGCGGCTCGCCCACCCAGCCCAGCGCCAGAGAGCACAGCGTCACCCCCAGTTGCACCGCCGGCAGCAGATCGTCCAGGTTGCGCTGCAGCCCGCGCACCGCCCGCGCGCCGGGTATCCGCGCCTCCAGCAGTTGATCCACGCGCGTCTCGCGAATCGAAACCAGCGCGAACTCCACCGCGACAAAATACGCGTTGGCCAGGATCAGCGTGGCGATGGCCACCGGCTTGAAAAGCAGAAAACCGTGCATCTGGCTGTGAGCATAGCACCTTCAGCGATCCGATTCCGCGGCGCAAAAACCCGCCGCTCCTCTTTTTCGGGAACCGCCCGCCTTGGCGCGCCGTATCTGCAACAGGATTGGAGTGCGCCATGAAACCTCATCTTCGAGCCGCGGGGCTCTTCCTCGTCTTCACCGCGCTGGCTGCCGGTTCGGCATGCGCCGCCGAGGCCTCCTTTGAACGCGATCTCACCGTAAGCGGCGCTCTGAACCTCAGCGTCGTCACCGGCGCGGGATCCATTCATCTCAGCAGCGGACCCGCCGGCCACGTGCATATCGTCGGACGCATCAAGTCGCGCTGGGGCGCCGACGAAACCACGGTGCGGCAGATCGCGGACCATCCGCCCATCGAGCAGGCAGACGGCTCCGTGCGCATCGGCTTCATGCACGAAAATCTCCACAACATCAGCATCGATTATGAGATTCAGGCTCCGCCCGGCGCGCTTCTCGCCGCCGCTTCCGGCTCCGGCGACATCGTTGACAACGGCGTAGGCACAGGCGCCCGCCTCAAAACCGGCTCCGGATCGGTCCGCGCCCTGGCCCTGCAAGGTGGCTGCACCGTCGGAACCGGCTCCGGAAGCATCTACGCCGAACTCGCCGGCCTCGGCGACGTGAAAGCCGAAACCGGCTCCGGTTCAATCGAGATCAGGAACCTCCACGGCGGCCTGCGCGCCGAAACCGGCTCCGGCAGCATCCGCGCCGCCGGCGTGCCCTCCGCCGGCTGGCGGCTTGATACCGGCTCCGGAAGCATCGAGATCTGGACCGGCTCCGCCGCCTTCAGCCTCGACGCCCAGACCGGCTCCGGAAGCATCAGCAGCGATCGCGAAATCGCCATGCGCGGGGAGGTGGGACACCATCATGTCACCGGCGCCGTCGGCGGTGGCGGGCCCACGGTGCGCCTTGAAACCGGCTCCGGAAGCATTCGCATCCACTAAAGCATCTCGCCGGCGGATGCGGCCTCAAGACTGCCGCCTCCGCGGAAAACTCCCATCCCCGCCGCCGACGGAGCCATGCCGCAGCCGCAGCTAGGGAATCAGATAGTACGGATCAGGATACTTCACCGAAAGCTCCGCCTCCGGTTTGCCCTTCAGGTCGCTCCACTGGTCGCCCACGTTCAGCGCCAGCCTATATCCCTGGGCCGCAAACTCCGCGCGCGCTTCCTGCTTGTATCTGCTCGCCGTCTCTGACCTCTGATCGGCCCGCCGCATCACCAGCGCCTGCCAGTTGTCGAAGCCCTGCGCGCGCAGGTTGCGCTCCGTGGCCTCGCGCTGCGGCTCCGGTCGCCCCGTCAGAAACAGAATACTGACTCCCAGCCGCTGCGCCTCCTTGTACAGCCGCAGCGTGCCGGGAATCGCCGGCGCCTGCGCGCTGTTGACCCATGCATCGAACGCCGCCGCGTTGTAGGCAAAACCCGCCTTCGCCTCTTCCTGATAATTCGACAGTGTGGTCTCGTCGATATCCAGAATCAACGCCAGCTTCTCGCCCCGGCCGCGATGCGCCGCCCGCCGGCGAAGAAACGCCACCGCGCGATCCGCCTGCCTGTCCAGATCGTGCGCCAGGCAGCCGCAGGTGCACGTGCAGTCGTGGTACTGCCGCAGCTCTTGTTTCAGCGTGTCGAGATTGGGAATCCGCTCGGCCTGTGCATCGACGCTGAATGCCGGCGCCGGCCCGGCCTGCGCCGCCGGCCCGTTCGTCCCCGACTGCCCCATCGCAGCCGCCGCCATCGCCAGCCCCAGGAACAGTATGCGAGAGTTCATTTCACCCCTCCGCCGGCCAGGTCCAACAGATCATCATAAAACTCCATGCCGCCCGCGCCGCTTCGGCTGGCTCACCCCCGGCACAATTGCCTACAATCGAAACGCGCATGTTCGCCGCGAATTGTCGCGTTTTTAAACTTTTTCAGAGTGGAGACTCCAGATGAAGCAAAAGCATCTTTCCAGAACCATGTGGATCGTCACCTTGCTGCCCGGGCTTTTGGCCTCGGTCTCGTCGCGAGCTCAGGAGCACGCCGGCCCTCCCGAAACCAATGTGCCGTCCGCACCATCCGCGCCCGCATCCCCAACCCAACCCTCCGGCCATCCCAATGACGCCTACTGGACCGAACACGACCGGCAGTTGCTCGTCGACTTCGGCGGGCTCTCGCGCTTCAAGGCGGAAGACGACGCCCTCCCTGCCCCGCTGCCCGGACAGAACCGCGTGGTCTTCATGGGCGACTCCATCACCCAGGGCTGGAAGCTCGACGCATCGTTCCCCGGCAAGCCCTACATCAATCGCGGCATCAGCGGCCAGACCACTCCCCAGATGCTCGTCCGCTTCCGCCAGGACGTGATCGACCTCAAGCCCAGCGTCGTCATCCTTCTCGCCGGCACCAACGACATCGCCGGCAACACCGGCCCCATGACCCTCGATCAGACCGAGGGCAACCTTGCCTCCATGGCCGAGCTCGCCTCCGCCAACGGAATCCGCGTCGTGCTCTGCTCCATCCTGCCCGCATTCGACTACCACTGGGCCCCCGGCCGCGAGCCCGCGCCCAAAATTGCCCAGGTGAATGCCTGGCTCCGCAACTACGCCGCCCAAAAAGGCTTCGTCTACGTCGATTACTACTCCGCCATGAAAGACAGCCGCGGCGGCCTCCCCGCAACCCTCAGTAAAGACGGCGTGCATCCGCTCCCTGCCGGCTTTGCCATCATGACGACCCTCGCCCAGGCCGGAATCGACCAGGCCCTCAGCGGCGAGCGGACCCCCTCGCATTCCAACTAACCGCGGCTCTCCCATAACCTGCGCCGGTCCATGCGCCCTCGCGCTGAAAGGTTCTGTTCTCCATGCTCCCCCGCTTTCATCCAACGCCTCTCTCTCTGCGCGGCGCTCTCGCCTTGGCCGCCGCGCTCTGCGCCGTGCCGCTCGCCCCGGCGTCCCTGGCCGCGCAGCCGCCGACACGCTCCGGCGCGCCCGCTCTCTACCGTCAGGCCGACGCCCCGATTGAAAGCCGCCTCGATGACCTGCTTGCCCGTATGACCGTCGCAGAAAAGGTCCGCCAGCTCGACATGTACCACGGCGCAAAAGAGCTCATGAGCGCGCAGATCGACGAGTCGCACACCCCGCCCGACGCCGTCTTTTCCCCCGATAAAGCCCAGGCGCTCCTGGGTTCGCTCGGCATCGGCAGCATTCACGATCTCTATCCCACCCCGCAGCAGGCCAACGCCATTCAACGCTGGGTCATTGCCCATAACCGGCTCGGCATTCCCGCCCTCTTTATTGAGGAGGGCCTGCTCGGATTCAACACCGGCACCGTCTTTCCCGCTCCGCTCAACCTCGCCGCCACCTGGAATCCCTCCATCGCCCGCCAGACCGCTGCCGCCATCGCCGCTGAAGCCCGCTCCACCGGAGCCGACATGATCCTGGCTCCGGTTCTCGACGTCGCCCGCGATCCCCGCTGGGGCCGCGTCGAAGAGGACTTCGGCGAGGATCCCTATCTGACCGGACAATTAGGCCTGGCTTACGTTCAGGGCGCGCAAGGCCAAAGCCTCGACACCGATCACACCGTCGTCGCCGAGCCCAAGCACTTTGCAGGGCACGGCTCGCCCGAGGCCGGCACCAACACCTCGCCCGTCCACATCGGCGAGCGCGAACTGCGTTCCATCATGCTCAAGTCCTTCGAGCCCGCGCTCCGCGACGGCCACGCCATGGCCGTCATGGCCGCCTATCACGAGATCGACGGCATTCCCATCACCGCCGATCCCATGCTCCTCAACGGCATCCTCCGCGGTGAATGGGGCTTCAAGGGATTCGTGCTCTCCGACCTCGGCGCCATCCGGCAGCTCTACGACGTGCATTATGTCGCGCCCACGCCCAAAGACGCCGCCTGCATGGCCATTCGCTCCGGCGTTGACATGCAGTTCTACGACTTCCCCCACGATGTCTTCCAGCAGGCCCTCATCGATTGCGTCCACGATGGATCGCTCCCCCAGGCCGACCTCGACCGCGCCGTGCGTTCCGTGCTGCGCGTCAAGTTTATGCTCGGCCTCTTCGACCATCCCTTCGTCGACCCCGCCCTCAAAGCTACCGTTTGGCGCTCGCCCGCCCATCTCGCCGTCTCCCTCCAGTCGGCGCGCGAGTCCATGACTCTGCTCAAGAACGATAACCATCTGCTGCCGCTTTCCAAATCGCTGCGGCGCATCGCCGTCATCGGACCCAACGCCAACGCCGCGCGCTACGCCGATTACGAAAATGAGAAAAACGGCCGCCGCATCACCATGCTCGACGGCATTCGCGCCCTCCTGCCTCACGCCGGCATCTCCTTCAACGACGGCAGCGACATCCCCGCCGCCGTGGCCGCCGCCCGCGGCGCCGATGTCGTCATCCTCGGCCTCGGCGAGCGCCAGGGCATCTCCGGCGAGGGCAACGACCGCTCCAACCTCGACCTTCCCGGCAATCAGGAACAGCTCCTTGAAGCCGTCATGGCCGCCGGCAAGCCCACCGTGCTCGTGCTTCAGAACGGCAGGCCTCTGACCATCGGCTGGGCCAAGGACCACGTCCCCGCCATCCTTGAAGCCTGGTACCCCGGCGAGTTCGGCGGCCAGGCCATCGCGGAAACCCTCTTCGGCGACAACAATCCCGCCGGACGGCTCACCATCTCGTTCCCCCGCTCCACCGGCCAGCTCCCCGACTACTACAACTCCGATCCATCCCGCGTCCTCAAATACCGCGACAGCGACGGCAAGCCGCTCTTCCCCTTCGGCTTCGGATTGAGCTACTCCGCCTTCCGCTACGACCATCTGGTGGCGCTGCCGCCCGCTCAGGGCGTAAACGGCGAAATCCGCATCACCGTCGACGTCACCAACACCGGCAGCGTGGAAGGCGATGAAGTGGCGCAGCTCTACATGCGCGAAGATGTGAACAGCGTGGAAACGCCCCGTCGCTCGCTCCAGGGCTTCTCGCGCATCCGCCTCAAGCCGCGGCAGACCGCGACCGTCACCTTCCGCGTCCCCTGCAGCCAGCTGGCGGTCTGGAACACCGCCGGCCAATGGGCCGTCGAGCCCGGCAACTTTACCGCCTGGGTCGGCGCTTCCTCTGAGGCCGCGCTCAGCACCCGGTTCGCGCTCAAGCCCTAGCGCAACTCCTGGCAGCCGTAACCCGCGCCCTGCCTCACCGCCCCGCCGTATACTCTTCGAGCCACGCCATCTGGATCGCCTCCAGGCGTGGCTCGTTCGACTTCATCGGGTCATCGGCGAATCCTTCCAGCTCCGTCACATAGCGGCGCAGATCCGTAAACCGCACCGTCAGCGGATCCAGCTCCGGATGCCTCTCCGCCAGGCGCAGCCCGATCTCTTCCGCGTCCGTCCACAGCATCTCGCGCTCCATCCCGCCTCCTCACTCCGGCCGTGCCGCCGCCCGCCTGCCCTCGGAAACATAGTTCCGGTTCCAGCGCGGAATCTCCACCACGTAGTTGCCCGGCCGCGCAATCACCGCCTGGCAGCCCAGCCGCGAGTTCAACTGCTGGTCGGCCGCCAGCTCCAGCCGGTCCAGCTCGTCGTCCTCCGCCGCGCTCAATCCTTCCCCGCCTTCTTTCACCCACACATGGCACGTCGTGCAGGCGCACGACCCGCCGCACGCATGTTCCAGCTCGATGCCGCAGTGCTCCGCCACATCCAGAAACGACATCGGCCTTCCATGACGGCCCCACGGCAGCGTCCCAAATTCGAACTCCACCGTCCGCCCCTCGGGAAGAAATGTCACCCGAACCAGCTTCTCGCGCGCGATCGCCGGCAAAGTTCGGCCTGCGCTTCCGTCAGGCATTGCTCGTGGACCTCCCGGCGGCTTCAGCCGCTCCGCTCCATCGCCGGTCCGCACACATGGATCGGAAGACCAACCCCGCCGGCCCCGCTCTCATTCGAACTCCGCCGGCGCCACCGCGTGCGGCGCGGTGATGCTCTCTTTCACCTTTTCCCCGGCCTCGCTCATCGTCTTGCCGCGAATCGCGCTCGTCACCGCGGCATCCATCATCAGCTCCGCAAAGCGGCGTGTCGCCTTGTCCAGAGCCGCAATCGCCTGCCCGATCGCCAGCGGGTTCTGCGTGCCCTTCACCCGCGCCAGCCAGTCCCGCGCCGCCGTAATGCCCCGCTGCTCCTCCGCGCTCATCTGGCCCCACGCCGCGCTCTCCGGCGCTCTGCCAACCGCGGCCAGAATCGTATCCGCCTCCCTGCGCGCGTCAATCAGAAGCCGCTTCGCAAAATCCTCTTCCGCATGCTCGAATGAATCCAGAATCATGCTCTCCACCTGCGCTTCCGTCAGTCCGTAGGTCGGCTTCACCTCAATCTCCGCCGCCTTGCCCGACCGCTGCTCCAGCGCCGTGACCCGCAGAATCCCGTCGGCGTCGATCAGAAATCTGACCTCGATCCGCGGCAGCCCCGCCGCCATCGCCGGAATCCCCTTCAGGTCGAACCGCGCCAGCGACCGGCAGTCGGCCGCCAGCTCGCGCTCCCCCTGCACCACGTGGATCGCCACGCTCGTCTGTCCGTCCACTCCGGTCGTAAAGTGCTCCGTCGCCGTCGCGGGAATGGTCGCGTTCCGCTGGATGATATGCGCTACCGTCCCGCCCAGCGCCTCGATGCCCAGCGAGAGCGGGGTCACGTCCAGCAGCAGCATCTCCTCGCTGCTCTCTGACGTCCCCGCCAGAATCCCCGCCTGCACCGCCGCCCCCAGCGCAACCACCTCGTCGGGATTCAGATCCGTATGCGGCTTCTTGCCCCGCTCGCTCAGCCGGAACACCTCGTCCACCAGCGCCCGCACCGCGGGAATCCGCGTCGAGCCGCCCACCAGCACCACCTCGTCGATCTCCTCCGCCCGTATGCCCGCATCCGCCAGCGCCTGCCGGCACGGGCCCGCGGTGCGCGCCAGCACCGGCTCCACCACCGCCTCGAACACCGCCCTCGGAATCTCGCGCTGGTAACGGTCGCCGTTCGGCAGCTCAAAGTCCAGTTGCGCCGACGCCTCGCTCGAGAGCCGCACCTTCGCGTCGATCGCCATCTTGCGCAGTGCCTGCACCGCGCCCGCATGCGCGCGCAGATCTACCCCGTGCTCCGCGTGAACCTCGTCCAGCGCGATCGCCAGCAGCAGATTGT